>PUON01000119.1 GCA_003552125.1 Dehalococcoidia bacterium
AATGGCTACCGCAGTAAGCCAACGCAACAGGAAGTTGCCAAGTCTGCGCCAACCAGACATACCCTGCAGATGTCCGCGTACCGCCATCCGAGTGCCCTTGCAGTACCCGGCACGGGTATCAACAACGGGGTCCATCAGTGCCGGCAGCAGTCGCGGGTCCATCTGGTTATCTCCCGCCATGACAACCGCTATGTCCACAGCGTCTGCCAGACACTGTCGATAGCCACTCACTATGGCCGCTCCAACGCCACGATTCCGCGCGTGAGCGAAAAGCTGCACACGTGAACCCGGGAAGACCCAGTGGTCGACAATCTCCCTGGTGCGGTCGGTACTGCAATCGTCAATTACGTAAACCGCATCCACGTAGTCCGGCATTCCCGCGAGGACCGCTCCGATATGCAGCTCCTCGTTGTAAGCCGGCACTACCACGCCTACTGATTTACCCCTGTACATGTGTCACTCCAGTCCGACCGCACCAGGTAACAAGAGGATCGCGCGTCGTGACTCTCCTGATACCTGAGTCACGAGACAGTTGAACTATATAACTACTAATCCTCAAAATGCAAGCTCGTATGCGACTATTAGACAGAATATAGCCCGGCCTTATCGTTGAATCAAAGCTGAATTGGCCCTTAAGTCACGGTACCATTTGGTGGTCAGGTATTCTTTCTCAAAGCTCGCAGCGCTCCGCGCACCCTCCGACACAACCCTTCCAAATGCGACATCTGAAGTGACCCCAGGAACTCCGACACAGCGTAAGGTTGAGTCCTGATCGAGAACAGGCGGAGACTGGAGGACCAGGGAGCCTAACCGCAGGACCCACGGGTCGGCTACCCGAGGGCGAGGTAAGAAGGGATGGTAGTGCACGAATGGACTGTGAACACTGCTTGCGCCGTCTCGAATCAGGAAGGCGAGACGACGGCCGAGATTTGCGAGCGGACCTGCCGACTCAACGTTCAGTCAGCTCTCGCCGTCGGTGCCCGACCGATCAATGAGAGCCCCGGTCTCCAGGTGCGCGGGCTACGATCAAGGACAATCGCGCTACGCTTCAAACCTCTTCGTACCCCGGATGATCAAGACGCTTATCGCGAAGACCGCGATGATGTGCGCTATAAGCGCGTGGATCGGCCTGAAGCCTTCCAGAAGCATCGGAAGCATGGCGAGGATCCACGTCAGAATACCCATGAGAATCAGGTGAAGCCCGATCCACCTGGCCAACCCTTCCCTGTCTCTCGTCTTTGAGGCATCATACCCGGCGACGATACTCAACAGTCGCCACCGCCAGACAACCACACCGAGAATCATCAGCAGAACTGCTATACCTGCGAGTATGTACTCGAGCATGTCGTTCCCAACTCCTGTCTACTGGTTCAGTTGATATCGGACCAACCAGCTCCGGCAGCATAGCAGTCTCCGCACCCCATCCGCTGTCAAGCTATTCTCCAGATGTGACTATGCCCGTTTGACAGCGTCCGCCTCACGGACCTACCATGCCGCCCATAGCCGCCACTATCGCAGACGCGATAAACCGCACAGGGTCTGCGGGCGGCTTCCTAGAAACACGACCGCGGAGGTGCAGTGAGGGGAAGACCGCAATGCCAACCAACAGCCGGGAGTCGCTGCACTGCTATCACTTGCACGGTGCCGGCGACGACCCAGACATGCGGGATGCCGAACGGCAATGGCGCGCCAGGCATTGTGCTGAAGATGCCTGCGCTCATGCGACTTGAGGGACATATCAGCCCTCGGACGTAAAGGGAGGTTCGAATGATCGACATTCTTCTGATTATCGGAGGGATCCTGTTGGTACTGTGGCTGCTCGGACTGATATTCCGGTTCATCGTGCGGCCGGTGCTCTGGATTCTGCTTGTAATCGGTTTGATCCTGCTTATCGCCTGGGTCTGGCAGCAGGGCTTACTGCCCTTCTAGCAGCCTGCACCGCAGCAAAATGCGGTCTCACCACTGCCGACACATGACGGTCAAGGGAGGAAGAAGATGGCAGAAAAGCGCACCACAGACAAGGAAGAGAGAAAGCAGACCCATTTCATCCCCACGAAGTGGCTCAGGCACTACGACGTGATCGACGGCAACGGCCAGTTGCTGGGACGCGTGGAGCAGATCATAGTGGATATGTCATCCGGACATGTAGCCTACATGCTGGTGGCCACAGAGGGCGTTGCCAGATCTCACGATAAATGGGTGGCCATGCCGCCCGGGGTCCTCACCTGGGAGCCGGAGAACGTCCGCTTCACTACATCGGTTCTCTCCGACAACCTCGGAGACGCACCCACCGTTCCGAAACCCGACCGCGACGATGCCACACTGCAGCAGCTCAGGGATGCGGACGAGCACGCCCGACTGCTGTCCGTGATCTCCGGCTTCTACAGCGTCACCCCCTTCCGCCTTCAGACCCAGGACGAGGAGCTGCAACCCGCTGCTGAGCCAGTCGCCGAATTTGTGCCGGTAAGCCATCTCACCTACTACGATGTCATCAACGATGCCGGAGAGGATATGGGCCAGGTGCAGGAGTTCGTACTCGACATGGCCGGAGGGCAGCTGGCATGCGTAGTGGTGGCCTTCGGCGGCACACTCGGGCTTACGGACAAGTGGATCGCCATGCCCTTCGACATCCTTACGTGGCAGCCGGAGACGCACAAGCTGAAGCTGGATGCACCACGGACGGCGCTCGAGGACGCACCCGGCATTGACAAGGACGAGTGGCCGGACAGGTTCCTCGGCGAACTCTCGGACAGGAACGAGCACGCCGCGTGGATGGAGAGGGTCTATGGCTGCTTCGATTGCTCTCCCTACTGGACGTGCTGACCCCCGGCACGAACGCACCAGGGGGCGCTCCATGATGGAGCGCCCCCTGTCAGTTTTCGGATTTCGTGTACAGGTTGAGGCGTCGGAAGCCGGAACTCCCCAGCGGAGAATCTGCCGGAATATGCTACAGGCTTAGCCGGCTTCCGTATTGTCGCCTGACCCTCGTCCGCCGACCGAGTCCGGTCAGGCCATCCGGCTCGTCTTACCCGGCCGTCACCGGCAACTTCGAACACGTGCGGCTCAGCGCACAGTCCGCGGGAGACCGTGCGGGGACACAAGCAGGGCGGCAATGAAGCAAGGGTATGACGGCAACGCCAACCTCCAGTCGTAACGCACTGCACCGGCAGCAATTGCCGGACGCCATGACAACGTGGCGATGCGGGATGGCAAGCGGCTGCATCCCACAGGGCGTCATCCTTCCAAGGCCTGCGTCCGGCATGACAAAGCCAGCGCGTGCGCTTGCAGACCGAAGTGGAGGCTGGAATGATCGACATTCTTCAGGTTATCGCCGTGATCCTGTTGGCACTGTGGCTGCTGGGACTGATATTCCGGCTCATCGTGCGTCCGGTGCTCTGGATACTGTCGCCCTCATTCGATTTTCTTCCTGGATCGCACAGCGACGTATACTACCGTTCTGGCAGCCTGCAGCGCAGCGAATTGCGGACTAACCACTGCCGACAGATGACGGTTAAGGGAGGAAGATGATGGCGGAGAAGCGCACCACGGACAAGAAAGAGAGAAAGCAGACCCATTTCATCCCCACGAAGCGGCTCAGCCACTACGAGGTGATCGACGGCGCCGGCCAAGTGATGGGAAAGGTGGAGCAGATCATAGTGGATATGTGCTCCGGCCGGGTGGCCTACTACCTCGTGTCCACCGAGGGCCTCGCGCGGCGTCACGACGACTGGCTGGCCATGCCACCCGACGTCCTGACCTGGTATCCCGAGAAGCTCCACTTCACCACACCCATACTCTCAATAGACCTGGACGACGCACCGAGCATACCGAAGGCCGACTGGCCGGACACGTTCGTTGCCGAACTGCAGAACGTGGATGAGACGCAGGCACGGCTGGACAGCATCTGTGCGTACTACAACGTGACGCCGTTCCGGGTGCATCCGCGGCGCGACGAGTTGCGGCCGCAGGCGCCCGCACTTGCGGACTTCCTGCCCGTGAGCCACCTGAAATACTACGATGTCATCAACGAACAGGGAGAGGACATGGGCCAGGTGCAGGAGTTCGTCCTCGATATGGCGGCGGACCAACTGGCCTACGTAGTGGTGGCCTTCGGCGGCACACTCGGCTTCACCGACAAGTGGATCGCCATGCCCTTCGACATCCTTACGTGGCAGCCGGAGACGCACAAGCTGAAGCTGGACGCTTCGCGATCGGTGCTGGAGAACGCACCCGGCATTAACAAGAACGACTGGCCGGACAAGTTCCTCAGCGACCTCGCGGACGAGGAGGAGCACGCCGCGTGGGTTGAGACGATCTACGTCCACTTCGAGTGTTCACCCTACTGGGTCTGCTGACCCTCACAGCACGTACGCACAAAGGGGGGCTCCGTAACGGAGCGCCCCTGTCAGCTTCAGATTTCGCTTATTGGTGGAGGCGGGGGAGAGTTGAACTCCCCGTCCAGAA
>PUON01000036.1 GCA_003552125.1 Dehalococcoidia bacterium
GCATCGACTCAATCGATTCTGCCGTACCTGCACCGGTTTTCCAAAGGTGCGTTGGTCGCCGTCACCGCCTTCTTCGCCCTCATCTTCGGCGCGGCTGCACAGGGAAACTGGGAGCTGGTGCTGCGGTTCGCGAACGCACAGTCATTTGGTATCACCGATCCGGTCTTCTTTCGTGATGTCGGATTCTACGTGTTCTCGATCCCGTTTCTCTCTTTCGTCCGTGGCTGGCTGCTGACAACGGTCATCTTCTCTCTGCTGGCCGCAGCACTCGTGTATTTCCTCAGCTATGGCTCACAAAAGAAGCCGTTCGATCACTCGCGGCCGGTCCTCGTGCACGCAGGAATCCTCGTGATGGCCATTGCCGCGCTGGCGGCGATGAGCTACTGGCTTGGCATATGGGAGCTCACGTTCTCCCAGCGTGGCGCCGTCTTCGGTGCAGGCTACACGGACATGACCGCGCAGGTCCCCGCACAGTGGGTGTTGCTGGGTGCGACGTTGCTTCTTGGCATCCTGATACTCGTCACACTCTTCCGCCGGAAGACACGCTGGGCCATGTATGGCCTCGGACTGTGGTTGATCCTCAGCATCGTAGTTGGACAGGTAATCCCGGGGCTCGTGCAGCGACTGCAGGTGCAGCCGAACGAGCTGCAGCTCGAGATGCCGTACATCGACTACAACATCAATGCAACGAGGGATGCATTCGGTCTGACACGGATCGATGAGCGCGACTATCCTGCCGTTCCGATGCCGACCGCACAGGACATCGGCGATAACCCCCTCACGATTGAAAACATCCGCTTGTGGGACCATCGACCTTTGTTGGATACCTACAACCAGATACAGACCATCCGAACATACTACGACTTCCTGGACGTGGACATAGACCGCTACACGATCGACGGAGACTACCGTCAGGTCATGCTGGCGGCGCGGGAGTTATCCAAGGATAAGCTGCCCAGCGAGGCACAAACATGGGTCAACAGGGTTCTTCAGTACACACATGGCTACGGCGTTGCCATGAGCCCGGTCAACGAGGTAAGCCCGGAAGGCGGCCTGCCCGTATTGTGGCTCCGTGATCTGCCCACTACTGGAGTCATCGACGTTGCCCGTCCGGAGATCTACCATGGGGAAAACACGACCGATTACGTGATCGTCGGCACGGACACGGAGGAGTTCAATTACCCCATGGGGACGACCAACGCGTGGACCACATACGAGGGAACCGGCGGTGTACCCATAGGCAGCCTGTTCCGCCGCGCGGTGTATGCGTGGGAGTTTGCCGACTTCAACATCCTCATCAGCACCCAACTCACTTCTGATAGCAGGATTATGTATAACAGGCAGGTGAGCGACCGGGTGCGTCACATAGCACCCTTCCTCCGTCTGGACTCAGATCCGTACGTTGTAGTTCACGATGACCGACTGGTGTGGATCGTCGACTGCTACACCACCTCCACCAGATACCCGTACTCTCAACCTTTCGATGGGGGTGTGAACTATATCCGTAACAGCGTGAAAGCGGTCGTTGATGCCTATGATGGAACGGTCGACTTCTATGTCACGGAGCCGGATGATCCGATACTGCGGACCTACGCATCCATATTCCCGGATCTATTTCAGCCGATTGAGGCGATGCCTGAAGGACTGCAGAACCACATCCGCTATCCCGTGGACATGTTCGATATCCAGGCCTCGGTCTATCGCACGTACCACATGCAGGATGCACGCGTCTTTTACAACAGGGAAGACATGTGGGCGGTGCCGAGGGAGTACTACGCCGGCCGTGAGCAGCTCATGGTGCCCTACTACGTCATTATGCGTCTGCCGGATGAGGAGAGCGAGGAATTCCTCCTCATGCTCCCGTTCACGCCCATAAACAGAAACAACTCCATTGCCTGGCTGGCAGCCCGGTGTGACGGAGACAACTACGGCGACCTCGTCGTGTATCGATTCCCCAAGGATCGCCTCATCTACGGTCCGAGCCAGATAGAGAACCGGATCCAGCAGAACACCGAGATAACCGAACAACTCGCGCTGTGGAGTCGCGGCGGGGCCCAGGTGATCCGGGGGAACCTGCTGGTGATCCCCCTCGCCGATTCCACCATTTACGTGGAGGCGGTGTTCCTGCAGGCGGATGCGGGCGGACTCCCCGAGCTGGTGCGTGTCATCGTGGCCGCCGGCGATGAGATCGCCATGGAGCGCACACTGGAAGAGGCGCTGGCTGCCATATTCGGCCCGGCAGCCGGCCTGCCTGATGTACCCGTGCCGCCTGACCCGCCTGAACCGGGCGTCGATCTGCCTGACGACGTGCGTAGCCTCATAGAGAAGGCCCAGGATCACTTCCAGCGAGCACAGGAGTACCTCAGGCAAGGCAACTGGGCCGCCTATGGCGATGAGCTGGAGGCATTGGAGCGGACGCTCGCAGACCTGGCGAGGACAACGGACGGGACGTAAGCAAGATACTGGCCCGCCGTCGGCTGTGCCGGCGGCGGGTAACAGTCATGTAGCCTGCTTCAGCGACTCCACTATGTGCCGCATTGCACGGAGTTTCTCGACCTGCGACGGAGAGAGCTCAGCCTCGTACTCCTGCAGCGCTAGTTCAATCTTCTCCCATGCGCGATCACGGCGCTCACGGCTCGGAACTCGACGCATCCGCCTGCTGGGATGTTCGTCCATGATGACGTAGTCAAGTTCATCCTCGTCGGCCTCGCGCCTCTCGGCGGCGGGGCGGCGCGGAATCGGAGATGGTCTGGAAGGACGTCGCATAGGGGCACCGAGGCCTGATACAGGCTCGTCCAAATCTTCGTATTCATCGACCTCTGCCCGTGGCCGAACACGACCAGTCGTGCCGGCCGGTGGCCTCATCGGGCGGCGCGATGTCCGCGCGTCATCGAACGCTGCCTCATCAAAGTCGTCGTACTCATCGACCACGCCCCGTCTCCGCGCCGGACCCGGCGGGTCCGACAACGGGCGGCTCCTCACCCTCGGCCTCCGTGGGGGAGCATCGTCATACATGAGTTCTTCGTATTCGTCATCGAACGCATGCCGCCGGCGCACCGGCCTCTCCCGGCTTGGCGCGGCGTGGAACAGAAGACCGGACAGGAAATCGCCAACGTTCATGATCGTGCCATCGAGAGGCGAAAGAAATCGAGAGAACCAGAATGGTGGACGACCCCTGGTGCCAAACGCGGCCTGCAGCAGCGACCCCATCGCAGCATAGAAGAACGCAAGGGTACCAAGCAGTCCCACCACCGCCAGGATAAGCAGCAGCCACGCCAGGAACAATCCCTCGGTAGCAAGCGGAAGGAGCAGTCTCAGCACGAGGGCAACAGTGCTTGAGCACGCACCCAGGATGAGGTAGAGGACCACGCGCAATTCCGCCGGCTCAGCCCAGCTCAGTGGTACGCGCAGGTCGATGCTGCCTCCCCCACGACGCGCCACAAGGAATAGAATGGCGCCAATCGCGAAGGACATTAGCGCGAAGACGGCAAGCAGCGTGGGGGATACAACAGATGCAATCGCGTTCATTCACTCTCCATGATCGTACGGCGCACATCTCGCGATGGCCGCGCAGATAGGATAACAGGTTGTCCCATGCCAGTACTATGGTTCAGCTTTGTCAACACTACAACGATGCCGAGATTTCAACAGTGCACCTTGGTAGTACAACGAAGTACGCGCGCCAAAGGTTGCGTACCGCACAATCGAAGAAGCACGTTCCACAGATATGCAGCGGATACCCGACCGCTCTTCCATACGTATGTGCTTCAATTGACACTCCGATGACCCGGACGTATAATCGCGACACGTACATGAGGGTCAAACTTAAGACGGAGCAGTTGAACGAACTCAAAGAGCAGTTGCCCTTCGATGTCGTCCTGGATCAGCCCAGGGACGTGAAGGGCTTTCTCGAGATTCTCGGTCACAACATGCCGTGGAACGAGGCGGGTTACAGCAAGTTCGGCGACCCTCTGAAACGCCCCAACCGGGTAGCGTTCGCGGTGGAGCAGACTGAGGATGGGTTCATCTGCGATGTGCATCCGGCGTTCGCGTGCTACGTGTCGGAAATGCTCGACCACAGCCGCGGCCAGGAATGACCCTCTACCAACATGGGCCGTTAGCTCAGCTGGCAGAGCACCTGACTTTTAATCAGGGTGTCCAGGGTTCGAATCCCTGACGGCCTATTCGCAAAACAGTAAGTCCTGGGGATGATTGGGGTATATGGTCTGTTCGTCTTAATTCGAAAAGCACTCCTCCAACCTCCTCGGAAGCATCAAGCATTCAACTCGGGAGGCCATCAACATGCTTTCCGGCCTCCTCCGGCTGACAGACGACGATCGTCGAACACTGCCGCCGCGCGGACTGCAGTTTCACACAGACAATAGAGTCGGATGGGCACAAACGTATGTCGAGGGCGCACTGCTTGTCGAGACCACAAGACACGGCTACCCA
>PUON01000132.1 GCA_003552125.1 Dehalococcoidia bacterium
GCGTTAGTCGTGATCATCGGAGTAGCCAATTCCGTGCATTTCATTGCCCACTATCGCCTGGAGCTTACACGGACGCGTCGGGCAAGGCACGCTCTTGTTGCCACGTTTTCACGCGCCGGCATGCCGTGCCTTCTGACGTCGGTTACGACTGCGGTAGGGTTCGGTTCCCTGGTGATTAGCGATATGCCGCTGATACGGGACCTCGGGGCCTTCGCGGTGTTTGGCATCATGTCCGCGTTCGTTCTCACTATGGTGCTGCTCGCAGTGGGCCTGGGTCCTGCGCGGCTCACCCATGGTGTGGCCGCAGGGCACTTCAGAATGTGGACGATTGTGGGTGACTTCGTTGTGCGGCATGCCCGGTTGGTCATTGTGGTTTGGGTGTTGTTCACGGCGGTTGTCGCTCTTGGTACCATGCGCGTTGAGGTGGAGCCCTCGATGCAGGAGTACCTCAAGGAGGACGCCACCGTTCGCCGGGCGGCCGACTTCATCGATGCGCGGCTCTCTGGTTCATCCAGCATCGAATTGCATCTGGAGGGACCCAAGGGCGTATTCGAGCGCGTCAGCTCCCTGCGGGCCATTTCCCACCTGCAGAATCTGGTGGAGAATCGTGCGTTCGTAGCCCGGAGCGTCTCGCCTGCGGACTTCATAATGGGTCTGCATGAAGGAGGACTGCCATCAACCGACACAGCTGTGGAACGGTCTTTCCGTTTCTTGGAGCGAACGGAGGAGTTCGACTTCAACAGGTACTACGTCTCCGGAGCGACGGACTCACTTCGGGTTTCGATCAACACCAAGCAGATGCATCTCGATGAGCGTGAAGCCATCATCACCGATATACAGCGCTACGTGGCGACTGAAATGCCGGAGGTGACGCTCGTCGTGACCGGTCCCGAGGGAATTGTTAACGACATTACTAGGAGTGTCGTGCGGACACAGATTTTCAGCGTAGGGATAGCCATACTCGTGATCCTCGGACTGATGTTTCTCTTCTTCGGTCCTCGCGGTGCACTTGCCGCTCTACTCCCAACCATACTGCCTATCGCCATTCTCTTTGGCGCAATGGGCATCGTGGGGTTCCAGCTCAATGTCGCAACGATCACGGTCGCGGCTATCTGCATTGGCCTGGTGGTGGATGATACGGTGCATTACTTCAGCCACTTCCGGCGTCTGATGCTCAAGACCGACAACGCCAAGGAGGCGGCAACCGGTGCGCTCCAGGAGGTCGGTACCGCACTCGTGTTCACCAGCCTGACGCTCAGCCTCGGATTCGCGGTGATGATGCTGTCCGAGTCTGCGTTCCTTGTGGAGTTTGCCATTCTGGCCATAGTCGCTCTCGTCGCTGCGTTCGTGGTCGACCTTACCATCGCTCCAGCGATCGTCTCGCGCGGCGGATTCCAGCATCTGCATAGCTGGCTGTCGCGCAGACCGGTGCGGTATCGCGACAGGATCGCCGAAGCACTTAACAAGAGTCCGCAGACAGGAGGTGAGGACGATGACCGATCGTCCCACACCGAGTAGAATAGGGCGTTCGGTGTATGCAGGAGGAGTGTCATGCCGCGACCGGTCAGAATAGGGATCACGCACGATGCCATCGATAGTGAAGGGAACTTCATCGCTCCCGGGCTGGGATTGAAGCTTCTGGATGCGGTGTCGGACGTCGTGTACGACGTGTTACCTGAGATGAAACGCGAGGTGACATCGCAGCAGATCGAAGGATACGACATGATCTGCAGCCTCACGCCAAGGTGGACGAGCGCTAGCCTTGAGGGGAACGAGCGACTGCTTTCCGTACATCGATTCGGTGTGGGGTATGACATGATCGATGTGCCCGGGCTGACCGCGGCTGGAGTGGCCCTTTGTATTACGCGCGACGCAGTGCGCAGACCCGTTGCCGCAGCCATCCTCGGGCTCCTGCTGGCCCTGAGCACGCGGATGCCGCTCAAGGACCGCATCATCAGAGAGGGCAGGTGGGGCGAGCGGGCGAAGTATCACGGCATCGGCCTGGTGGGCAGGACGCTCGGCGTTATCGGCGTAGGGAATATAGGACACGAGGTGTTCAGACTGGCAATGCCGCTCGACATGCAACACATCGGCTGTGATCCCTACATCAGCCAGGAGGATGTCTCAGACGTGGACGTGGAGCTGGTCGACCTGGACACGGTGCTTCGTGAATCCGACTTCCTCAGCATATGCTGTCCGCTGAACGAGGAGACGCACCACCTTATAGGCGAGCACCAGCTTCGGCAGATGAAGCCATCAGGCTTTCTCATCAACATGGCACGAGGCCCGATCGTCGACGAGCAGGCGCTGATACGCGCGCTGTCCGAGGGATGGATACAGGGAGCGGGCATAGACGTGTTTGAGGAAGAGCCGACTCCGGCAAGCAACCCGCTGCTCGGTATGGACAACGCGATACTTGCCCCACATTCTCTTGCGTGGCTCGACCAGATGTTCGATGGCCAGTGGGGCAGCATACTCGGGCAGATAGCTGCCATACGTCGCGGTGAGAGGCCTGCCGGAATGCTGAACACCGAGGTGTGGGAGAGTCCGAGGTTTCAGGAGAAGCTGCGGCGCTTCCTGGAGTCCGTTTCCTAACGAGAGCGTCCGGAACAGTAATCGCAATGCTGACATGAATCCGACGCTCCGGAACGCAGCAACGCCGGGAGCAAGGATGGTTTCACAACGGGACGGGTTTGTCCGGCGAGCAAGTACTGAGCGCGACAGTATATGATGGCAACATGCTGGTTTCAGAACAATGCAGAGAGGAGATTCGATGAGCGTATACCTTGTGTCGACCATGACCATTCACGATCGCGAGACGCTGCGGAAGTACACTGCACTTACGCCGCCGACTGTGAAACGTTACGGCGGGCGCTTCCTCACGCGTGGGGACGAGGTGATCACTCTGGAGGGAGAACCATTTACGGACCGTATGGTCATAATGGAGTTCCCCGACAGAGAGAGTGTGGAGGCGTGGATGAAGGATCCCGAGTACGTTGCCGCTGCACAATACCGCTGGGCATCGACGACCGGACGGATCGTCATACAGGAAGGAAGATCGAATCAAGAGGATCCCGATGGCCTGGTGTGAGCGGATGCTATCCGCAGAGGGAAGCGGCTGAACACATGGCGGTGTTATCGGGACTAGTTACGACAAGGGTATGGCCGTTCTCAGTATCTTGAGCGCCATCTACGGGTGACGCAGACAGCAACGATGGCGGGAAGAATAACGGCTCCGATGATCAGCCACCAGTTCAGTGGCATGAGTGGTGCATCTGTAATCACATTCACGTTGGCAGGGACTTTCACCCCCGCTCCGAAGCGTAGCTCCGAATCGGCTGACATGGTTACCACGCAGATCGTCAGTCGGTGACTTGCCGGTCGGGTGGTGAGTGGCGACTTCAGAGCTATTTGCACCTCCTGGATGCCGCCGGCGTTGAGCGAAAACTCCGCCGGGCTTATGGTAAGCCAGTCTGTGTGCGGCCCTTCAGCATAGACTTCGAAACGCGAGGAAGACCCTGACTGGTTGATGACGTGCAGTATCTTTGCATCTTTGCCGCCGGGAGGAGCGGACAGTTCGAGATTTCCCGGACTCACCCCGAGACCTATAGCCCCTGCAGGTGTCGGGATCATGGCGAGGCAGAGCACAATGAGTGCTACAAGACAGTGCGGCGTGCCTCTCGAGACTTGAATGCGATTCCTCCACAGTTATGGTCACTGCTCGAGCTCCGTTCAACCGTCCCGGCCGTCGGTGGCCCAGAAGATGAGCGTACCCTGCTGTGTGCCTACCAACGGAAACGTCTCCGGCACGTTTAGCACAACGTCGCATTCGATGGCAGTGTCTCTTGCGATCGACACGCCGAAATCCTGCCAGTGTACGTCTTGAAGTGAGAGACCGTCGACGTAGAGATTGTGCGCCGTATCCGTCACTTGGGAGGTCATGAACAACTGCCAGGCTCCGGTGTTCTCCACGGTTATGGGGAACGGTGCGCTGCTGTCTCCCGGAGCCAGGTTGTCACCGAAATCTATGCTGTCGGGAGATACGGTGAAGCTGATTGCCGGCACGATAGTTGCCGTCATCGAGACTTCCTTATGATGACTGCCTGATCCCACAGTGACTGTGATCCTATTGCTCCTGATGTGTCCATCCTTCTCCGCGCGCACTTCGAGAGTCCAATCCGTATCTATAGTGATGTCGACAGTGCCGTCCGGTCCGGTCGTGTACTGCTGATTCGCGTAGACGGTGGCGTTCTCAGTTGGAGACCAGTCTCCTGTGTCGTCGTCAAACGTGTTCGCCGTGACCGTAAAGGTCTCACCTGCATCCGGATTGGTGTTGCTTACCTCGAGTCTCAGCGGCGGCTGACCCCAGTCCGAGTGTGCGAACAAGATCTCGCGGTGGGGTGGTTCTGGTGGGTTCGTCTCACCGAGGATGA
>PUON01000009.1 GCA_003552125.1 Dehalococcoidia bacterium
CACGGGATCCTTCGTCGGTACGATAGGGGGGGATTCCGTGAAGTTCTGCGGCATGTAGGACAGCAATTCGCGTGCTGTGGCGATCGCCTCGTCGTCATCGGCGGCCAGGAAGTGCGCTACCCCGCTGCGCTGATTGTGTATCAACCCGCCGCCCAGTTGTTCGTGTGTTACCTCTTCCGACAGTACATCCTTGACGACTGCGGGGCCGGTTATGTACATCGTGCTCGTCTTGCGCGTCATGATGACGAAATCTGTGATTGCCGGCGAGTAGACAGCACCTCCAGCGGTCGGGCCCAGGATCAGCGAAATCTGGGGTATGGTTCCGGACGAGCGTGAATTTCGAAAGAATATGCGTGCGTAGCCATCCAGAGAATCGATTCCCTCCTGTATGCGGGCACCAC
Organism: Dehalococcoidia bacterium; assembly: GCA_003552125.1. Taxonomy (GTDB): domain Bacteria; phylum Chloroflexota; class Dehalococcoidia; order GIF9; family AB-539-J10; genus SKVJ01. The sequence continues at coordinate 402 of PUON01000009.1, forward strand.
CCGAGTCGAGCATGGCGATACACGGTATCCGCTCCTGCAGTGCGAAATCCTGAATCTTGACGATCTTCAGTGCGTGGGCCTCCCCCAGTGATCCTCCAAGTATGGTGAAATCCTGTGCGTAGACTGCCACTTTGCGTCCGTTGACGGTGCCGACGCCTGTTACCACTCCATCGGTGGGCAGGTCCATCTTGTCGAGGCCGTAGTACGTGGATCGCGTCTTGACAAAAGCTCCGTACTCAATGAAAGAACCCTTGTCCAGCAGAAGATCGATACGCTCACGCGCTGTCCTCTTGTTCTTGGCGTGCTGAGCCTCGACCTTATCGTCGCCACCATGGCTAAGAATGGTTGCACGCCGATCATGCAACTCCTTCAGTTTCTTCTGGGCTCCGGTGGATTCTTCCATGTCAGTTACCCCCTGTAATTGTGTGTCGGAAACAACCGGACTATCCCGGCTCATGTCTGGTCAAGCCATGATGCCAAGGAAAACACCGCCAGCGATAGCTGCCCCTATGGCTCCGGCGACGTTTGGCCCCATCGCGTGCATCAAAAGGAAGTTGTTCGGATTTTCCTTCTGCCCAAGTAGCTGGACGACCCGGGCCGACATCGGGACCGCCGCCACTCCTGCCGCGCCTATCATGGGATTGATCTTCTCCCGGGACACGAGGTTCATAATCTTTGCCAGTAGCACACCTGCGGCTGCGGCACTTGCGAACGCTACGATACCCAGCAGGAGGATGAGGAGAGTTCGGGGTTGAAGGAAGCTCTCGGCTGGCATGCTGGCCCCGATGGCAAGTGCGAGAAGGATGGTCAATGTGTCCACGAGGGATGTCTGCGCAGTATGACTCAGTCGCTCGACCACCCCACATTCCCTGAAGAGGTTGCCAACCATGAACGAACCCATCAGGGGTGCGGCAGATGGCACGAAGAGAATGACTACTATGGCCGCAATGATGGGGAACAGAGTCTTCTCCGTGCGTCTAACCGGCCGCATCTGCGGCTTCATATAGATCTTCCGCTCTTCCTTCGTGGTCATCAGGCGGATGACGGGTGGAAGTATCACGGGAACCAGTGCCATATACGAGTAGCAGGCGACGGCCGTCGCTCCGATTATCTGCGGGGCAAGCACTGCAGTTACATAGATTGTGGTGGGACCCGCTGCCCCTCCTATAGTGCCGATAGATGCTGCTTCAGGCATGCCAAAACCAACCAGCAGCGCCAGGAAGAACGCGAAGTACACACCGAACTGGGTGGCAGCACCGAGCAGCAGCGTCTTCGGGTTTGAGAGCATCGGTCCGAAGTCGGTCAGTGCTCCGAGGCACAGAAACATGAGTGGTGGTAGTATCTGCCACATCACTCCATACTTGAATACCCGTGAGAGAAGACCTATTGGCTCGGTGGGATACTCGGCCTGGTCGGTCTGCTGTTGCGTGATAAGTCTGGCGATTACATCGCCTTCTTCAACTCTGTCGCCTGCTGCCACCGTGTAGCTGTCCACCCGGCCGAAAACCGGGCTTGTGATTGGACCGGAGTCGAGTTGCACCAGAACCGAGTCCTCGCTGAAGTGCGCGCCCTTGGCGGTTTCAATGCTGAGGATGGTTCCGGGCAGTGGGGACTCCAGCTTCATTTCGTAGTCCATCAGTCCACTGAGAGGCAGGTTAACAAGTATGATGCCGAAACCGATGGGCACCAGGAGAAGCGGTTCCATCTTCTTGCTGATTGCGAGGTAGATGAGTAATCCACCTACAAGGAGCATCAGTGCATGACCCCAGTGGAAGTGCGTGAAACCGCTCTCTAGTAAGCCGAACAAGACGTGTACTCCATCCAAGCTTCAGTGTGCAGCAAGGCTGCCAGACGATATTCTAGGAATCGCTCTTTCCCCGGGTGAAGTGAATGATGATGCGCGGCGTGGCCCAGACGATTATGGCGAGTACGGCAAGGAGTATGAATACGGTTCCGAAGCCGCCACCCGCAATGGACAGGGCGTGTCCCCAGTCGATCATGCTCGTTGCTCCTTCAGGTTCAGTCGTGACCTTCCCTGGAATATGGTGCAGACGTCGGATATCTTCAGAGGAGCCGGCGATTGCGGTGCACTAGTGTAGCACGTCGGCTCGAGCCGGCTACGAGGTCAGGTTTCGCTCTCTTCATCTCCGAACAGGCTTGCGAGCGTTCGCGTGACCGTGGATCGCGAGAACCCCCGTCCTTGCAGATATGTGGCCAGTCGGCGGGTTCGGGTCTTCCGATCGAGGTTTTCGAGACGTGTGATGCGTCGTCTCGCCAGTGACAGGGCCGTCTGGTCATCATCGATATCTTCGGTTGCCTCGGCGATCTCCTCCTGCGACACTCCCTTCTGGCTTAACTCACGCTGGATCAGGCGCTTGCTTCGCGGGTGAAACCGCACGCGGTTCTGCGTCCAGTTCACGGCGAAGGACCGGTCATCAAGGAGAGCCTGATCTTTGAGACGGCAGACGACTTCCTCGGCGACGCCTTCTTCGAATCCCCTCCGCTTGAGGGATTGCCGTATCTCCCGTTCACTGCGTGGACGGATGGCGAGCGCTCTATAGGCGTGTGCCAGGGCCTTCTCACGGCCAGCCGCCGATTCCATACGTCGATTAGTCGGCATCCACTACTGCATGATCACTTCTTCGATCATGTGCCGGCTGGTGTGCGGCACGAATGGCATTCTCCAGCTCGGCGGCGATCCCGTGGTTCTGCCGGAGGAATTCTCGTGCGTTCTCCCGGCCCTGTCCCAGTTTGTGCTCACCGTAGGTAAGAAACGCTCCGGCCTTCTTGATCAGACCAGAATTGACACCGATGTCGATAAGGTCACCTTCCTTGCTGATACCCTGGCTGAAGAGGATGTCGAATTCTGCCGTGCGGAAAGGTGGCGCAACCTTGTTTTTGACGATACGGGCCTTAACCCGTGTGCCGATCACGTCAGAACCGCGCTTGAGGGAGTCTGAACGTCTGAGGTCGATCCGAACCGAGCTGTAGAACTTCAGCGCGCGGCCGCCGGGCGTGACCTCAGGGTTCCCGAACACGATGCCAACCTTCTCTCGAAGCTGGTTGATGAATACGACCGATGTTCGGGAGCGGTTGATGGCTGACGTCAGCTTGCGAAGCGCCTGTGACATGAGTCGAGCCTGGAGTCCAACGTGTGAGTCTCCCATGTCGCCTTCGAGTTCCGCCTTGGGGACGAGCGCCGCGACGCTGTCGACAACAATGATATCGACTCCCATACTCCTGACGAGGCGTTCCGCGATCTCCAGCGCTTGCTCGCCGGTGTCAGGCTGCGAGACATGGAGCGAATCGATGTCGACACCGCATGATGCGGCGTATGCGGGATCTAATGCGTTCTCGGCATCGATGTAGACGACGGTTCCGCCCAGTTTCTGGGCCTCGGCTATGATGTGCTGTGCTAACGTGGTCTTGCCTGAGGATTCCGAACCGAAGATCTCGGTGACGCGGCCCCTTGGGATGCCTCCGACACCGAGCGCAAGATCAAGCGAGAGCGAGCCGGTCGGTATAACCTCGACTTTCTGTCTGGCCGATTCTCCCAGGCGCATCAGCGATCCCCGGCCAAACTCGCGCTCGATCTGCTCGATTGCCAGCTCTACGGCTTTCTGCTTGTCTGTTGACATTATTCCCTTCCTCTCGTGAGTGCCATCCACTGCAATCCGTAACGGTGTGATCGGACTCTAACGGCGGCGAATCTCCTTGCCGACTCTCCAGACATGCTCCTCTTCGGGTGCGTGTACGTCTCCACGAACGCTGCCGCCCTTGCGACCCTGCCAGACCGGTTTGCGTTTTTCCAGGAACGCGTTCTGCCCTTCGCTGCCATCGCGCGTAAGAGACTGCATCGTGATGAGGTCTGTACCATAACGAAACGCCTGGCGTTGTTCCATTTCCTGAATGTGATAGAAGAACTGCTTCGACCACCGTACGACGAGGGGAGCGTTCGACGAGATGACCTTCGCCATCTGCCACGCCTCTCCATCAAGATCGGCATCCGGATAGACGTAGTTGACCAGTCCTGATTCCAAAGCCCATTCCGCTGAATGCGGCCTGGCTGTCAACATCAACTCCATCAGTCGCTTGCGGTGCACCGATTTGTACGCACCGGCGGTTGGAGTGAAGCATCCGAACCCGACGGTTCCCCCAGGGAGAAAGAAGCTGCCTGTTTCAGAGGAAAGCACTATATCGCATCCGCCTGCGACGGCAACTCCAAGAGCACAACAGTTGCCTCGTACTGCTCCAATCACGGGCACCGTTGAGTTCATCATCACCTGTATCATCTTCGGCGTCAGTTCGAAATACCACCTCTGTGTGAGCATGTCCTTGTTCGCGAACGAATGGAAGTCGCCGCCGGAGCAGAAGTGTTCGCTTGAAGACCGCAGGATAATGCAACTCATACCATCGTTGTCCTCGACCAGTCGCATCGCGTCGATGATCTCCTCCACCATCGTGGGGCTTAGTGCATTCTGGATCTCCGGACGGTGCATCGTTATAACTGCGATATGGCTGGCAATGTCCCACTCGAGGTAGATATCGTTATACTCACGAGGAACGTTGAGGCTGGGAATATACGGCGGATACGTGCCGGACGACTGCTGTTTCACGATAGTTGGCTTGAAGTCAGTCATGCAACCTCCCGGTAGTCAGGGTTCCCAATGGCCATTATACATCACAGGTTCCGGCGGTGGTCCCTCCGTATAGATGCGTGCGACAGTGTGAAGATCGCCCCTGCCATAACCCCTACTGCGGCACCTGCCAGAATCATCATGTCCTGCCAGAATCCCAGCGGGAACAGCATCACGAGGTAGTCGGTATAGGGGTTGAGCTGCCAGAAGGGGTTATCGAAGGCCACCAAATGAAAGCCTACGAACATCCAGTCGAAGTCCGCTAAGAACGCGGTCGATGTCAGCAAAAGTAGAGTTAGTGCTGCGAGGGAGCCGTTCCGCATCGCAGTCAGGATTTCCATCCTGTAGCCGAGGGTGACCCCCGCGATGGCAAACCCTGCGACAATCAGCAGCGTTAGGGACTGAATTATGGAGTTAATGTCAAACAAGTCCCGGACATCTTCAAGGTGGATTATCTCGTAGTCATGGTACAGATTGAACTGCCTTCCCGTGTTGTCGACCACGGTCATCTGCGGGCTCGGCTCCAAATGATTGAAGTACCGGATAAGCTGCTCGGCTGCATCGTGTAGTTGCGTCTCTGACAGCAGGGTGGTCTCCGCAACCGAATAGGTATCGAATCCCCGGATGTACAGTCCGAGGCTGTTCATCTCGATACGCAGTGCTGTGGTGAGGAAGAGCAGAGGTAGCGAGAGCACGATAAGCGGTCCGGCTATCCGCAGCAGGAGTCGAGCACTGCGGGGGCGTTCTTGCTCAAGAGACAAGCAGCCACCTCATGCTATAATCGTTTCGATGGCTTCGGCCTTCGTTCATCTTCACGTTCACACTGAATACAGCCTCCTCGACGGGATGTGTCGCATTCCGCAGCTCATTACCCGTGCGAAGGAACTCGGCATGTCCGCTGTTGCCATCACCGACCATGGCAGCATGTATGGTGCCATAGATTTCTACTCTGCAGCGCGGACCGCCGGTGTAAAGCCCATACTCGGTTGCGAAGTGTACGTTGCCGAGACACATCGCGCCGCCCGGGATGCCTCAAACCGCAATCCTTATCACCTGACTCTGTTGGCCAGGAACAGCAAAGGTTACCACAACCTCATGCAACTGGTCACGAAGGCACACACAGAGGGATTCTACTATAAGCCACGCGTAGACCGGGAACTCCTGGAACGTTTCCACGATGGTCTCATCGCACTGTCGGGGTGTGCGAGCGGAGAACTCGTGAGACTCATACTGGAAGGCCGCACACCAGAGGCAGAGGCGGCTGCGACATGGTACAGGGATCTGTTCGGAGATTACTATATCGAACTGCAGCGCCATCCGATCCCGGAACTCGAGAGGGCGAATCCGGAATTGGAGGCACTGGCGCAACGGCTTGATATACCAGTCGTCGCTGCATTTGATGTGCACTATGTTGACCGCAATGATGCAGAGGCGCATGACCTCTTGTTATGCGTACAGACGAATGCCGTCGTACAGGATGAGAAGCGTCTACGGATGGCAGGGGATTTCTTCTATCTGCGCAGTCCGGAAGAGGCTGAAGCCTTGTTTAGTGACCTGCCGGAAGCGATTGCGAACAGTTCGAGGATCGCCGAGCGATGCGAGCTGGAACTTGATTTTCAGCAGTTGCACCTTCCCGAGGTTTCGTTACCCGAAGGACGTACTGCCGAAGAGCACCTCGCAGCTCTTTGCTGGGATGGGCTTCACAGAAGGTTCCCCGAACCTTCTGCGGATCTTATGGAAGGGCTGACACATGAACTCCAGGTGATAAACCGCACGCAGTTCGCCGACTATTTTCTCGTCGTCTGGGATATCGTCTCCTATGCAAAACAGAACGGCATTTACTATGGTGTGCGGGGCAGCGCGGCTGCAAGCCTTGTCCTGTATTGTCTTTACATAACCGATATCAACCCGATCGATTACGGGCTCGTCTTCGAACGCTTTCTCAACATCGAACGGAGCGAGATGCCGGATATCGATCTGGATTTCCAGGATGACCGACGCGATGACATGCTGGCCTACGTGAATGCACGCTACGGCACCGATCATGTTGCCCAGATAATCACGTTCGGAACGATGGGTGCGCGCGGAGCGATTCGTGATGCTGGTCGTGCGCTCGGGATGCCGTACAACCGCGTGGATGGTGTGGCGCGCCTTATTCCTCAGGAGCTGACGATCACACTCGATCGAGCCGTTGTGGAAAGCGCGGAGTTACATGAGATGTACGAGGGCGACGATGATGTGCGCCGCCTCATTGACTCCGCCCGCAAGATCGAGGGGCTGGTGCGACACGCGAGCACGCACGCCGCAGGCGTCGTCATCGCCCGTGACCCTCTTGTGCAGTATGCCCCGCTGCAACCACTTGGCAAGTCAGGACAGCAGGGCCTGATGACACAGTACCACATGTGGAATATCGCGAAATTAGGTCTGCTCAAGATGGATTTCCTGGGATTGTCAAATCTGACAATCCTTGCCAAGACGCAGGAGCTTGTTGCCAGTCGCCATGGCGTCCAGATCGACTTCGCGTCACTTCCTCTCGATGATCGGAAGACTTTCGAGCTGCTGGCATCGGGTGAGACTCGTGACATCTTCCAGCTGGAGAGCAAGGGAATGCGGCGATATCTTCAGGAACTGAGGCCGTCGGTGTTCGCGGACATTTCTGCGATGGTAGCTCTATACAGGCCCGGCCCCATGGAACAAATAGACACGTTCATCCGTGCAAAGCAGGGTGTAGTTCAGGTGAGGTATCCCCATCCTGCGCTGGAACGAATACTCCAGGAGACGTACGGAGTTATCGTGTACCAGGAGCAGGTGATGTTTATCGCCCGTACTCTGGCTGGCTATTCCATGGGACAGGCCGACATCTTTCGTAAGGCGATGGGCAAGAAGATACCGGAGGTCATGAGGCAGCAAGAGGAGACGTTTGTAGCTGGTGCGGTATCGAACGGCATTGATGAGCAGCTTGCGCGCGAAGTCTTCAGATTGATCGAGCCCTTCGCCGGCTATGCTTTCAACAAAGCACATAGCGTCAGCTATGCACTGGTGGCCTATCGCGGAGCGTATCTCAAAGCTAATTATCCGGTGGAGTATATCTCCTCGTTTATGAACACGTACCTGGATAACACGGACAAGATCTGCCTGGCCGTAGATGAGTGCAGGAAGATGAAGATCGGCATCCTGCCTCCTGATATCAATCGGAGCGACGCAGGCTGCACCATCGAGGATACTGGATCAGGCCAGGCAATACGGTTTGGTCTGGGTTCCGTGAAGAATGTGGGATCTGGACCCATAGACGCAATTCTGTCCGCCCGGCGTAATGGAGGGGAGTTCACATCCATCGGGGAGTTTTGCCGCAGGGTCGGTTCCAGGGGCATCAACAAGAAGGTCATGGAAAGCCTTGTACGAGTGGGAGCTTTCGACTGTTTGAGTATACGTCCTGCGTTACTGGCGGCGCTTGATCGCATGTTAGCCATCGTACAGGCCGAACAACGCTCTAGAGATTCAGGCCAGACGTCCCTGTTTGACGTAATGACAGAAGAACCGGAGGGGCTGGACTTGAACCTTGGATGCGATATTCCTGATGTATCGGCCAGAGACAAGATGGCCTGGGAACGAGAGTTGACCGGAGTGTACTTCTCTCCCCATCCTATGGAGGCAATTCGTGATGAGCTTGAGAGCATCGTCACTGCACCCTGCGGACTGTTGGGAAGCGAGCATCTGGAGCATGAAGTCGTAGTAGCGGGCATGGTGGCTGCGGTGCGCCAGTCTGCCACCAGGGAGGGACGACCGTTCGTTGTTGCGCAACTCGAGGATACGTCCGGTGGCATCGAGGTTACCGTATGGCCGAAACTGCACCAGAACACGAAAGGTCTCTGGAGTGAGGGGGCGATGCTGCTCGTGAAGGGGCAGTTACGTGGCCGTGAAGGTCAGTATCAGGTAAGCTGCCAGCACGCCCAGCGCTATATGCCGGGACAGAATTCTTCACGTCGACGCATCAGCACGCGCGAACTCACTCTTGTATTTGCGGAGACAGGAGACAATGATGGTGATGCCGAGGTCTTGAGTAGGGCAGTCGATGTAGTGAGAGCTTATCCGGGAGACGCTCTGGTGTCACTGGTCATAGACACTCTGGCCGGCGAAAGGATTGAGCTTGACCTGCCCGTGTTGAAGGTCTCCTTGTGTCCTGAATTGGAGCGTGATCTGTCCGGGGTGCTGGTCAACGCCTCATACCGTATCACCTGACGCATCTTACTTCCGCGCCTCCAGCGCCAGCAGGCGTGATTTCAGTTCAAGTCCGCTTCCAAAGCCCCGCAGGCTGCCGTCCGAGCCGATGACCCGGTGACACGGGACGATTATCGGCACCGGATTACAGTGAAGTGCCTGTCCGACTGCCCGGCAGGCGCGTGGCTGCCCCACCGCTGATGCGACCCATGCGTAGCTCCTCGTTTCTCCGTGATTGATCTGTCTCGTGGCTTCCCATACGCGGCTCTGGAAATCGCTCCAGCCACTTCTGTCTACCGGGTCGCAGAAGACTGTCGAGTGGCCGGACATGTATGCGGTGAGTCGGCCAGGCAGCGTGCCGAAGAACGAAGGATCCCGGTGCCGGAGATCACGGATTGCACTTCCGGTCTGTAGGGATAACCGCGCCAAAGCACCGCTCTCGTCTGGTGCAGGCAATATGATTCGTGTGATGCCGCGGTCGGAGCCCGCGACAAGCATCCAACCGAGAGACGTTGGAAATACGGCGTAATCCATGACACCGTGACCTTATATTGATGGTTCTATGAGTCCGTAATTGCCGTCCTTTCTACGATAGAGAACGTTTGCCTGCTCGCTTTCCGCGTTGACGAACAAAAAGAAGTCATGTCCCAGTAGCTCCATCTGCTCCGCAGCCTCATCAATGGGCATGGGTTTCACGTGGAACTGTTTGGTCTTGACGATTCGGGGAGTATTGTCAGTCTCCTGTGATTCAACACTTGAGAGGGCTGGCTCCATCTTGCGGAGCGTCTCTGCGCCCTTATCGACGCGTCTGCCCTTGTACCTTAGAATCCGATTCGTGAGAGCATCAGTCACGCGGTCGATTGCTGTCCGCACATCTTCCGCGCGTTCCTGTGCCCTGATCGTAACCGAGTTGGCCACGAGGGTTACCTGGACTACGAAGCGCTGATCCGCTTGTTTGGTCCCTTCTTCCGAAATCTCTACCGTACCGCTGTCGATATCCGAGAGATAGCGGTTCATCTTGCCTATTCGTTGAGTTGCGTATTCCTCCATTGTGGGAGATAACGACAAGTCGTTCTTAGGCTGTATTCGCAAATCCATCTGAACCTCCCTGACTACACTTCTCGTGCAACTGTAAGCGCGACGACTCGAGTCGCACCTGCCTCCCTGATCGCACTGGCACATGCGTCCAGCGTGGCTCCCGTTGTGCATACGTCGTCGATCAGCATGACTGTGGAGCCCAGCAGCGGACTGTCCGCCCACCGGAACGCCCCCCGTACGTTTCGACGTCGTTCCTCAACATTCTTCGTCCGTACCTGGCTGGTGCTGGTTCCTGCTCTCCGTAGAGAACGTGGCAACACCCTCATGTTATGAAGCTTACCAACTTCGCGCGCCAGGATCGCGGCCTGATTGTACCCACGAAGCCTTTCGTGCGACGGGTGCAGGGGTACCGGTACCATAACATCAGCCGTCATGCCGGCCTCAGTCATGCAGGTAGCGATGTAGCTGGCCAGCGTAGGCGCAATCGCTCGAAGATTGTGGTACTTGAGCTCGTGAACTGCGCGACGTGCGGTGCCTTCGAATCGGAAGACTGAACGAATCGCCTCAATGGAACCTGGATGTACTGCACACGACGCGCAGAGGATGCCACTGATCTGTGGTTGTCCACATCTGGGGCACAGAGGACCCACGAGAAACGGCAGGTCAGCCTCACAACATGAACACATATAGCTGCCAATTCTTCCACATCCCACGCAGGCGCGGGGGAAGAAGCAGTCCAACGCCAGATCAACTACGTCCCTGACGCGAATCACGACCGCGAAAGTCCGCGCCCTAGTGGCTGCGGGCGCGGAGTTCACCGCTCAGAATAGGCTCGTTAAGGTATATCTCTCCGTTCCTGATCTTCAGGTTGAACCCGCAGTCAGGACTCGTACACACCCATGCCTTGTAGCGAATCGTAGCACCTTGGCTTCCAAAATCAGACAGGGGAACCAGGTCACCCTTGTCGCACTGCAGACATTTTGGAAAAGGAGTGTTCTCCAAGGTAATCCACCTCCCAAACCGATACTGCGCACAGTATATATCAGCCCCTTCCTGCCCGCAAACCAAAGGCAAAGCTCAGCCTGCTCGCAAAGACCGGGTCAATGGCAGATGGGCTATGCGGGTGTATACTGCGCCCCCTGGTCTCAGTTCGCTTCGCATCAGGCTTACCGCATCCGCGGCGAATGCGATGCGCGTCACCGCTGCGCACTCGCGTATGGCATTCCCTAGAGCGCTGCGTGTGTCATTCGAAGCTTCCTGTCGTACTCGAGCAAGGGTAAGGTGTGGCGTGAACGGCCGTGTCTCCAGCGCGAAGCCTAACTCGCCCAGGTTTTCGTCGATGCGGTTCGCCAGTGACGCGAGGGGTGAGGTGTCACCTGATAAGCCGACCCACGCGACACGGGGGGATCGCAGCGAGGGGAATCCTCCCAGCGTGTGAGCTTCCAGTTGCATCGGCGGCGTGGCTTCGCAGACGTGCATAAGACGCCTCCGCACCTCATCGGTTTGTTCCATTCGCACCCGACCGAGGAACTTGAGCGTGAGGTGGATGTTCGCCGAGGGGACCCACTTGATATCAGCGCTTGCGATGGAGCCCCTTAAATGCTCGATGGTGGATTCAAGTGTGTTCCTGACATCTTCAGGAAGCTCTATAGCGACAAATGCGCGGATGGTGTGGTCAGTCACGCCGGGTCCTCCCTCGCACATCTAGCACGGACACGGCGTTTCGCCACAGCACGGCCTGTTGTGCATCATGGCCCAGGTGTGCCTCCTCCACTTTCTCGAGCGCCAGCCGTTGTCTGATGAGTGGATAGTCTGAACCAAAGAGGATGCGATCGGTTCCGACAAGGTGAGACACAATCTCGAACACCCCTAGACGATAGAGGTAGTGTGTTGCCGCAGTGTCGAAATAGACGTTCGGCATAGCCGCCGCGACCTCCGGCATGAGCGCGTAGAATGGCAACCCCCCTCCCCAGTGCGCACACACGAGAGTCAGTTCGGGAAACGCACATGCGAATGCGTAAGGTTGCTCCGGCGTGATCGTTCCCTTACCCGGATAGACGTGTCCCACCGGTTCGGACACGTGGGTAAGCAGAATCAGTTGGTGATGGGCCGCAGCAGCCGCGAGAGGCTCCAGCAGCACGGTGTCGGCGAGGGAGTACCCCTGTAAGTCGGGGCGCAGTTCACCAATGCCCACGGCCCCACCTGCAGCGCATCTCTCCAGTTCACGTAGTGCCAGTTCCGGCAAGGCCGGCTGAAGCATGCAGAATGGGACGATACGGTCCGGCCATTTCGCTGCTGACTCCAGAATGTAGTCGTTCGTACGCACGCACAGATCGTGGCTCCGCCATCCAATATTGAGGATGACTGACCGCGCAATCCCGGCTCTGTCCATGCTCACGATCAGGTCGTCAGCGGTGGTGATCTTCGCGGCTTTCTCTCCGTAGAGCCTTCCAAAGCAGGGATCCTCGTGTGCGAGGGTTTCCCGCTCGTTGATTGCCCACGAGGGCATAACATGGGTATGGAAGTCGACTATCATATGCGCAATCGCCACCCGGGTTCTGTGTCAGCCAGTGTGCAACCTGTCTCTGAGCACCTTCAGATTCAGTACGTCTTCTGCATTGTACTGCAGCAGTCTCTTCAGGGCCGCATTGTCCTGATTACGCACGTAACGCCACCAGAGTGCCACTGCTTCCCGTCCGGATATGTCCAGTATTTCTCGCTTGATGCCGAGACATCGTTCAACCGCCTTGAGCCCGCCGTAAAGTCCGCGGTTCCAGCACGTGTACATGAGATCCTCATGCCTTGTTGAGACATCGAGTTCTATATTGAGCTGTGAGCGGAGGAAAACCAGGTCGAACCTGGCTCCATTGTAAGTGTAAAGGCACCGCACTCCTCTCAGCAGCTCTGTTACATCCAGGCGGGTAATCTGCGAACCCACCAATTGGCGAACGGTTGGCGTATTGCCTTCGTCACGGTATATGCCTACAACGGTAATAGCGTCCAATGATGGGCTCAGGCCAGTGGTCTCAATGTCCAGATAGGCGTTCATTTCGGTATCCGCCGCAGGTGCTGCCGAGCCATCCTCAGGGATTACTGCTGTGAGGCAGTATCGACACCTGGAGACAAAGTACAAGGCTACGGCATGCCCATGCAAAGGATACCATGAGCTTTGATTGTGTCCACAGCGCCAACGGGCAGCGCAATTCTGTCTGAACATGAACGGGTATGCTATTGCCACACAGTGCAGGCTGCCCAGGTTTGTAGGATGCGAATCAACCACCCGTGATGTCATAGTCATGACTCCAAGACCGTACGAGTACTGCCCTGAGTGCGCATGGAAACTCACGGAAGGCGAAAATCGAGGGACGTGTACGCAGGTGCTGCCCGTCGTGTTGATTTGTGCGCTACGAGGATCCTCTCCCCGTTGTGATTGCGATCGCCGTGCAGGACGGGCGGTTTTCACCTCATCAAACGCGGCATTGCGTCTAAGAAGGGCTTCTGGGGCTGTCCATCGGGTTTCGCAGAGTGCGGAGACAGTCCTGAGGAGGCGTGTCTCCGGGAACTTGAGGAGGAGGCTGGGGTGACGGGCGAGATAGGGAGGCTTATTCGTGTTGGTCGACGCGAGGACACCGAGGTTTGCGTCGGCATGCTGGTAGCAAGCTGTCTTGTGAGGATTACCGGGGGTGTGCCGCGTGCGGGCGCCAAGGTGGACGAGGTCAGGTTCTATACTCCGGAGGAACTCCCTCGTTACCTTGCGACACTGTTGCAGGATGTTGTTGCAGAGGTTGCAGAGAGCTAATCCTCCTCAATGAGGCTGAGGAATTCCGCCTCGTCAATGAGCCTGATGCCCATTGCGCGGGCGCGAGCGGCCTTTGATCCCGGTTCTTCTCCAGTGACCACGTAGGAAACTCTCCTGCTGACATCCTGGGCCACCTTTCCTCCCAGTCGCGTTATCAGATCCTCGGCCTGTGGCCGTGTGTAGCGCTCCATCCTGCCGGTGAACACGAATGTCAGGCCTTCGAGACGAAGGTTTTGACCTTGCGAGTTCTCGGCCTGGCGCCGAAACGTCACTCCTGCCTCTCTGAGCTTACGAAGCGTCTCGCGGTTGCGTGCGTCGCTGAAGTACGCGACGATGCTCTCGGCGATCTTGGGGCCGATTGATGGTAGCGAGAGGAGCTCGTCCCGGTCGGCAGCAGCGAGTTCATCTATCCCTTCAAACCTCTGGGCAAGCAGTTCGGCGTATTCCTGTCCCACGTGAGGAATTCCGAGACCGAAGATCACGCGTCCAAGCGGCCTCGTCTTGCTGCGCTCGATGGACGCGAGCACATTGCTCGCGCTCTTCTCGCCCATGCGTTCCAACCGCTGGAGGCCCTTTGATGTCAACTGATACAGGTCACCCACATCTCTGACTAATCCTGCAGTGAAGAGGGTCTCGCATAGTTTCTCTCCCACGCCATCGATGTCCATCGCCTCGCGGCTTGTGAAGTGGATTATGCGCTCCAGAGCCTGTGCCGGACATGCGGCATTGGGACAGCGATGCAGCGCTTCACCCTGTGGTTTGACGACGGTGTGGCCGCAGACCGGGCAGTGCGATGACATCCGAAACACTTGTTCTTCGCCTGTGCGCAGGCTTGCAACCGGTCCTACGATCTCGGGTATGACGTCCCCCGCGCGCTGGACGATGACGGTATCGCCTATTCGTATGTCTTTACGGTGGATGTCCTCCTCGTTGTGCAGTGCGGCGTGACTTATGACCACGCCACCGACTCTGACCGGTTCAAGTATCGCGTAGGGGTTGAGGCTTCCTGTACGGCCCACATTGATGCCGATGTCCTTCAATTTCGTTGTACCCTGCATGGCTGGAAACTTGTAGGCGATGGCCCACCGCGGCTCGCGGCCGACACTGCCCAGTTCCTCCTGCATCTGAAGCGAGTCCACCTTAATGACCATTCCATCCGCCTCAAATGCCCACCGGCTGCGTTGTTCCACCCATCCTTCATATAGTGCGAGCGTCTCCTGAAGTGATGCAGTTCTTGTAATCAGTGGATTCGTCTTGAAACCGAGTGTACGCAGCCAGTCCATGATCTCCCAGTGTGCGGATGGACCAGAAGCGCCTTCAGCCCAACCCAGGCCATAGACGTAGATATCGAGGGGACGCTGCGCGGTGACGGAAGGGTCCAACTGGCGTACGGAGCCTGCTGCGGCGTTTCTTGGATTGGCGAAAAGAGGCAGTCCCTGTGCTGCTCTGCGCTCGTTCATTCTGCGGAAGCCTTCCCTGGGCATGAACACCTCGCCTCTCACCTCGAATCTGCGAGGAGCATTCTCTGAGATTGACAGTGGGATACTGCGTATGGTTCTCAGGTTCTGCGTAATATCCTCTCCGCGGAATCCGTCACCTCTGGTTGCCCCCCTCACGAATAGCCGGTCTTCGTAGGTGAGCGCAACGGCAAGCCCGTCGACCTTCGGCTCGCACACCGTGGCGATGTCCGTGGTGCCAAGCAATTCTGAAGTGCGCTGCCACCAGGCCTTAATGTCCTCCGGCTTGAATGCGTTTGCCAGGCTCAGTAGTGGTACAGGATGCTCCACTGTATCCAGTGCTTGTGATGGAGCGGCACCCACCCGCTGGGTAGGGGACTCTGGAGTGACGAATTCGGGGTGTTGCAGTTCCAGTTCCTTGAGTGCGGCGAACAGCCGATCGTACTCCTCGTCGCTTATCTCAGGCGCATCGAGCACGTAGTAGCGGTGGTTGTGGTAGTTGAGAGACTGTCGGAGAGATTCGATGCGCTCACGAACGCGTGCTGAGTCGCCCATCGTGCTGTACCTCGCTGCAGTATACCACGGTGTATCTTCGGCCGCGTTTTGCAGGAATCGCAACTACCGTGATGTGGCACTGTGCTTCTGGTAGAATCGAATACGGAGATGGAACGGCGCTTCTATCTGTTGGACGTCTTCGCTGAGGGGCCATACTCCGGCAATCAGCTTGCAGTCTTTCGTAATGCATCTTCCCTGATGGAAGACGACATGCTTCGACTCGCGCGGGAGGTCCACTTCTCGGAAACTGCGTTCATCCTGTCCGATGTGCCGCGCGAGGGAGGATACGATGTAAGGGTGTTCACGCCAGTTCACGAAATCCCGTTCTCCGGACACGCGGTTCTTGGAGCTGCGTGGGTACTGCAGCGCGAGCTTCTGGATGAGTCGCCGGGCTTCATGAGAGTGAATCTCGGCGTAGGAACTGTGTATATCAGCTTCGACTATCACCACGGTGACCTCGATGCCATATGGATGGCTCACAGATCTGCTGAGTACGGACCGTTGATCGACGTTGAGTCAGCAGCGCTTGCGGTCGGGCTGGAGGCTTCGGAAGTGGATAGTCGCTGGCCCATTCAGGAGGTCTCTACCGGGCTGCCATTCATCATGATTCCCGTGCCCTCGATGGATATCATCCAGCGTGCACGGATCGAGCCTGGTGCCTATGACTGCCTCTCAGCTGCCAGCACTGCGAAAGCGATTCTCCTCTTTACCCCTGAGACGTACAATCCCGAGAACGACTTCAACATCCGTATGTTTGCCCCAGAGTATGGTGTACGGGAGGACCCTGCCAGTGGTGCGGGAGCCTGCAGTCTGGCTGCGTACGTCATCAAACATGTCCGCCCCCTGACGCTTGCGACCTTGACCTGCGTATTGAACAGGGTTACGAGATCAGAAGGCCGTCACTGCTGTTTGCTCGCGTCAGGCGCGAGAAGGACGAGAGACATGTACTGGTGGGTGGGCGAGTGGTGATGGTAGCGCAGGGGCACTTTCATAACGTTTACCCTGATCCTCGGGGCTGCGAGGTGTTCAGACTGCCGGCAGTCTGACCGTATTTGGGCGGATGGTATACTTGCTGCGGGGGTATCCTCGAGATCGGAACTAACTGCCTTGAGATCCAACACCGCTGCCCGGCGTCCGAGGCGAGGGCAGGACTGCTGGAAACAGTCCGTGGAATCATCAGGACTCCAGTATTCATGCCGGTTGGCAGCCAGGCGACTGTGAAGTCCCTAACCCCCGATGACCTCTATGGGATCGGGTTCCAGATGCTTCTGGCCAACGCGTACCATCTCTATCTCCGACCGGGAATCGACGTGATTCATGAGTCAGGTGGCTTGCACCGGTTCATGGCCTGGGATGGCTCCCTCCTCACTGATAGTGGTGGCTTTCAGGTGTTCAGCCTCGCGGCATTGAGGAGCATTGATAATGACGGTGTCATGTTTCGCTCCCACATCGATGGGAGTGAACACCGCCTCACTCCTGAGAGATCGATTGAGATCCAGGAGACACTTGGCGCAGACATAATCATGGTGCTGGACGATGTGCCTGCGGGAGGATCAGACAGTGTCCGTGTACGCCAGTCACTTGACCGCACCCATCGCTGGGCGGAGCGCTGTCTGCGCGCGAAGCAGCGACGCGACCAGTCGCTGTTCGCCATCGTACAGGGAGGTGGTGACGTCGGGCTGCGCAAGCGATCGGCTGCGACGCTCGCATCGCTGGGATTCCCGGGATATGCCATTGGTGGCCTCAGCGTCGGTGAACCTAAGGAGGTCATGTACCGTGTGCTCGAGGCAACTGTGCCACTACTGCCATCAGACAAGCCACGTTACCTCATGGGCGTTGGTGCCCCCGAGGATATCGTTGAGGCCGTGTGGTACGGGGTCGACATGTTCGATTGTGTCCTGCCGACACGGGTTGCACGTAACGGCGCACTGTATACCAGGGACGGCAGGCGGAGCGTGAGGCATGCTTCGTTCAAGTCATCGTGGGAGCCAGTGGATCCGGACTGCACCTGCTACACCTGTCGCACGTTCTCGGTGGCATACCTGCACCACCTTTTCAAATGCGAAGAGCTGCTTGCCTATCGATTGGCGACAATCCACAACCTCAGCTTCTTTCACCGATTGTTGCTGGAGATCCGCGCGGCGATAGAGGAGCAGAGGTTCACCTCTTTTCGAGATGAGTTCCATCAGCGTTATCGTCGCACGAATGAAAAAGTGCGCCTTGAACAGAGACGCACGCGTTGCGAAATGTGACCCCCGGGATTGCGGTGCAATACCTGATATCCGGATGCTCATATGTGGGACGTGCTACTTAGCTTCAATAATCTCTTATGGCTCGTGTTCGCACTGGTGACCTTGAGCCTGTCAGTTGCGCTATTTCGTGTTTTCGGTCGAATAGGGCTTTACGGTCTGGTAGTGGCCGCAGTGATTGTGGCAAACATACAGGTGACCAAGACCGTTCTGCTGTTCGGGCTTACCGCGACCCTCGGGAATGTGCTCTACGGTACTGTGTTTCTCTCCACCGATGTGCTGAGCGAGTTATACGGCAAGAAAGAGGCTCGTCGCTGTGTCTGGGTGGGCTTCGCCGCTATGGCGCTCTCGGTGGTGTGGATGCAATTCGCGCTATGGTTTGTGCCCGGCCCTGAAGACTTTGCTCATGATGCTCTGGCCACCATTTTTGGCATCATGCCTCGAATTGCCGCGGGGAGTCTGGTTGCGTATCTCGTGTCACAACACCATGACATTGCGGCGTTTCATTTCCTGCGGCGACGAACCGGTGCACGTTACCTGTGGATTCGCAACTGCGTGTCCACGATGGTATCTCAGGCGATAGACTCGGTGCTGTTCTGCTTCATCGCTTTGTGGGGGGTGTTCGATGCAAGTACCTGGCTGCAGATACTGGGTACCACCTACGTGCTTAAATGGCTCCTAGCGTTCCTTGATACGCCATTCATGTACCTCGCTGTGAAGATTGGGTACAGGAGTCCGCTGGTGCAGGGAGGCGATGATGTGGCAATGTAGCCTGGGGTTTGTCTCAGTCTCCTGGTCGAACAGAACACTATGCTGTACTCAAGTAGATTGCGCGATAGGATATCGCGGGCTATAGTGGCGGCAACAGACTGCACGGAGCGGTGTAACTCGACGTGAGTACGGAGGTTGTGGGAATGAGAATCTCCACGGTAAATGAGATGCGCGAATGCGACCGCCGGGCGGTGGAGGAATACGGCCTGTCTGAAGTGGTGCTCATGGAACACGCTGGGCATTCGGTCTACGAGGTACTGAAAACTGAATTCGATGTGATGCACCGTCGCTTTCTCGTCCTGTGTGGCAGGGGGAACAATGGTGGTGATGGTATGGTGGTGGCACGCAAGCTGCATTCTCGTGGAGCGGTGGTCCGGGTGTGTCTTCTTGCAGATGAGTCAGAAGTGCGGGGAACCTCACGTGCCAATTACGATGCGGCAATCGCGGCTGGCATGGAGGTGATCCGTGTTCGCTCTGCGCACGACTTGCCGGAAGTGAAATCCGGGGATGTCATGGTCGATGCCCTTCTTGGTACAGGACTATCCCGGAGTCCTGAAGGCATCTACGGGGAGGCAATTGAATGGATTAATGGCTCCGGATTGCCCGTTGTCGCGGTTGATATACCTTCCGGTGTGAATGGCGACAATGGGCTGGTTCCTGGGGAGGCGGTCACTGCCTCATGTACGGTTACGTTTGGACTGCCCAAGAGGGGCAACCTGTTACCACCGGGAAGGGAACACTGTGGCAAGCTCATTGTGACACACATATCCTTTCCGCCGGAGCTGATCAAGGATGTCGGCGGAGTCGAGGTCAGTCGGCCGCTGCCGCTTCCCCCTCGACGGCTGGAGTCGCACAAAGGTGACTACGGCGACGTGTTATTCGTTGCCGGTGCGAGGTCGTATCTGGGCGCCCCAATGCTTGTAGTGATGTCTTTTCTCAGGGCAGGTGGGGGGTATGGTCGGCTGGCTACCCCCGCGTCACTCGCTCCACTGGTGGGGAGCCGTGCCAGTGAGGCTGTCATGGTACCTCTGGCGGAAACGTCCGATGGCACGCTGTCGCTGTCCAATCTGGACGTACTGTGCCAGATGGGTGATCGAGCGGACATGATGGTGATCGGTCCGGGGGTGTCACTTCACGAGGAGACGCAGGAACTCGTGCGGAGGCTGGCAACTTTGGTGAAATCTCCTGTCATACTCGATGGAGACGGGTTGAGCGCACTAGCCTCAGATCCATCCTGTATTCGTGGGCGTGAATCAGCTTCCACTGTACTGACGCCTCATGTCGGGGAGATGGCGAGACTGCTGGGCTGCACGATCGAGCAGATCGAGGCGGACCGGGTGACAGCCGTGATCGAGGCAGTACATAGGTTTGGAGCTGTCGTGGTGCTGAAGGGGTCGAGCACCCTCATTGGTGGTCCGACAGGGCTGGTGTCGCTTAACCTCACCGGCAACCCGGGAATGGCGACGGCCGGTTCTGGTGATGTACTTGCCGGCACCATCGCCGCAGTATATGGCATGGGCCTCGAATTGAGGCCCGCTGCTGAAACGGGTGTATTCATACACGGTTTGGCGGGAGATCTGGCTGCGGAGGAGATAGGAGAGGACGGACTTGTTGCCAGTGAGATCATGACGCATCTCCCTGTCGCGGTTAGACTCTACCGACAGTCTTTTTCGCAGTTGACCGACAACTGTTGCGGGCGATTGAACGTTATATAACAAAGACCTGGCTATGACCGTAACCGATACTGCTCTGGAGGTGCTGGTGTACCGGGTGGAAGATGGGGGTCCGGCATCAGTTGAGCCTGCGGGGAACTGGTTGGTGGACGAGCAGGGCAATGATGCACCAGTCCTATTTGGTTACGTGCGTTGACATTAGTGAAGGAGGGCATTAGAATAGCGACATGAAGCTGCTGGTTATCGGACTGGGACAATGCGGCGGACGTATCGCTGATAGGTTCGCCCGTCTGAATAAGAGAGGTCATGCACTTCGCGGGATGGATACGCTCGCCGGAGTGTTCGCGGTCAATACCGATGTTACGGACTTGAGTGGTTTGCGGACCATTAAGCCGGACTACAAGCATAGAATATTGATCGGCGCGCAGCGAACGAATGGACACGGAGTCGGCAAGATCAGCGAGCTCGGTGCTGAGATCGCGAACGAGGATGTCGACAAGATCATCGATGCGATTCGTACGGCGTCAGGCTTCTACGAGACTGACGCGTTCCTGTTGTGCGCTGGCGCTGCCGGGGGCACTGGCTCAGGTGCCATCGCCGTGCTTACCAAGCATTTGAAGGAGCGGTACATAGGCAAGCCTGTCTACAATGTGGTGGTATTGCCGTTCCGGCAGGAGGAGAATACCGAAACCAGGACCATCTACAACACCGCTACGTGTCTGAAGTCAACGTACCTGGTGGCGGACGCGGTCTTCCTGATCGACAATCAACGGTATGTGAAGAAGGATGCGCCAGCTGAGAACAACCTGAACTCCATCAACGCCCGGGTGGTAGAGCCATTCTATAACGTACTGTGTGCGGGCGAGGAAACCAACAGGCGCTACGTCGGTTCCAAGACGCTTGATGCGGGTGACATCATTCAGACGCTTACGGGTTGGACGGTCATCGGTGGTGGCAGTGCGAAGCTTGATCGGCGTTTCTCATTGTTTGGCGCCAAGCGGGACTTCCGCGAGAAGATGACCGATACCAGTCGGAGCACCCATGCTATGGACCAGGCCATCAGCGAGCTGTCAATGACGATTGATCCCAGTGATGTGGGTCGGGCGCTCTATCTGCTCACTGCTCCTTCAAAGGAGATGAGCATGGATGTGATGAAGCAATTGGGTGATAATCTGAGAAATCTCGCGCCGAACGCATTAATACGAAGTGGCGACTACCCGCGCGATAGCAAGCAGATTGACGTCAGCGTGGTGATGTCCGAGATTCAGAACGTGCGTAAGATCACAGAGTACTTCACGAAAGCCATCGACCTCATATCGGTGATGAAAGCGAAGAAGGGTCTTGGGTATCAGACGAGACGGCTTGAAGAGTCATTCGACGATATCCCGGTACTGCTCTAGCGAAACGCACACAACGATCGTATACGGGTAACAGAAAGGCCCTCCGGCAACAGCCGGAGGGCCTTTGCTTGTCATGAGCTATTCTCGATCACTCAGATGGCTCCTAATCCTAGCGGCGAGCCTTGGCGAACACGTTCCACGTCCGTTCCATCGCCTCGGCGCGTTCCTGCCGAGCCTTGGTCTCTACCTCATCACGTTTCTTCATCGCGTCAGTAACGACATCCTCATACTGTTTCTTGGATTGCGCCACCATATCTTCGTACGACTTTCGAGCCTGCGCGGAATTCTCTTCAAACGCATGCCTGGCCTTCGCAAGGCTGTCCTCCATTGTCTTCGTGGCCTGCGTAAGAGAGGCATCATGCGACTTCTTAGCGCTGCCAATAGCGTCAAGACTCTCCTTACGGGCCTGTTCCAGTGCAGCGGCATAGTTCTTCTCCGCCTTCGCCTCCTGCTCCTTGTAGGCTCGCTCAAGTTGGCGTTGCGCCTCGATGTAGGCGACATACGCCGCTGCCGCTCTTTGCTGAGTTTCGTCGAGCAGGTCTATAGTGGGCTCCGCAGCCTTTGCAGGCTTCTGCTCCTCCTCTACCGGCGTTTCGGGGGCTGCACTCTTCTGTTTGGTTTCCTCTTCGTTTGGCATCCGTGTTCTCCTTCCGCTTCAAATCCTGACGTTGCTTGCACTGCCTATGGATAGGATGGTCTGTTCTCTCCAGAGATCTCTCCGTTATTCTTCTTTGTCTAGTTCATCCGGCTTGCTGAAAGGCTGCTCTTTGTCGGTTGCGTACATCTTAGCGAGGAATTGCAGTCTTGAATGAATGTCGGGACGGCTGTCACGCGGCTGCGGCTTGGAGGGCTTCGATTCTTCTGTGTCGAGGCGACTCATCGCCTCGATAAGCTGCTTTCTTGGAGGTTCAGGTTCATCCTCTCCGTGGGTTCGACGGGTCTGCTCTGCGCTGGCAGCAGTATCTTCGAACAATTTCACAGTTGCCCTTGCTACTTTGCGGGCTGCCTTTGTCGTCTCCTCGGCTTTGTCGATAGCTTCCTCCAGGATTCTGGATGACGACATCACGTTGTCACGCGCTGCCTTCACTGAGGCCTCGGTGGCTTCCCGGACAACTCGTTTGGATTCTTCAGCTGCATGTAGCGCTTCCGCGCTTGTCTCCTCGGCGCGCCTGGTGGCATCCGCGGCGAGTCGTCTCGCTTCCTCTGCTGCCTCTGCCGAGAGCCTTCCAAGCTCTTCAGCTCGATCGGACGCCTGTCCTGCCACCTTCAAGGCTTCATCCGCCAGCCTCGTTGCGGCTGCCGTCACCTCCTCGGTTCGTCTCACTGCCTCGCGTGCAGCGCGCTCAGCTTCCTCAGCGCGGCCCATTGCCTCCTGCGAGGCTCGTGTGGCGGATTCAACTGCCTCCCTGCTGGCACGTACCGATGCTTCGATTCTCGTCACTGCCTCCTGCGAGGCCTTGATCTGGCGCTCGGCTTCTCGCTGACTCAATTTGCCCGCTTCTTCGGCACGGCGGATCGCTGCCTCGAATGCGTGGCTCGACTGCTCAGTTGACGTGTTTGCAGCTGCAACTGCTTCTTCGGCGCGAGTTCTTGCTTCCTCGAACGCCGATGATGAGAGAGCCGCGGAGTCGCTTGCGGCCTTGAAGACCTTTTCTGCCCTGGTGATAGCTCTTTCGGATGCCTTTTCGGCATCCTTGGAGGCCTTCTCCGACATCTTCGCGACGCGTTCGGCAGTGCTCTGAGCCTCGCGTGATACGCGAACTGATTCCTCAGACGCCTTGGCGGCCTGCCGCTCCTGTTCCTCGGCTGCAGCCATAGCTTCGTGCGCGGCACGGCGTGCTTCATCCGCTCGCTGTTGCGTCGAAACGGACATCTTCTCAACGCCGCTGAGAGTATTCTGAGATGAGGCAAGAGTCTCTTGAACCGATGCAATGGCCTCATTCACAAGCCGCTCAAGGCGTTTCACGGCCTCGTCAAATGCGCGCGCACTTGATTCTGCGACATCGGTAGATGAGGCGAACACGCTTTCCGCCGTAGTAATTGCCTGATGCGCGCGTTCGATGGCCTCCCGGGATGCCCTGGAAGCCGCCTCACTGATGGACTCGGCCTTCTTCGCAGCCTCCTCGGCATTACGACTCGCCTCTTCAGCCTCCTTGTGCGCTTCTCTCCCGATCTTCTCAACCCGGGAGTACGCTTGCTCGGATGCCTTGCGCGACTGGTCGGCGGCCTGACGCGCGGCAAGATTCATCTGTTCGGCCCGCGCGACGGCCTCTTCAAAAGACGGATAGTCTTGTTCCATAGTCATCCTTCGACGTTGGGCTATGCAGCGCCCGATTGCCGTTAGGCACCCAACTCTCCAAATTGTAGTGACCGTTTCACTCTATTTCAACGAATCAGCGGGAGCTTTCGATTATGCAAAGCCGGCAAATGCTGCCGTATCTTCGCCATTTCCCCGAAATCAAGCGTTGCCGATATAACCTCTTCCCCGTCGCCGGAAGCCCGTGCCAGCACCCGCCCCCACGGATCGATAATAATGCTGTTTCCGTATGTGGGTATTTCACCCGCACCTATGCCGGCCTGGCCGGGAGCCACGATAAAGCACTGGTTCTCGATGGCTCGGGCGCGAAGCAGAACCTCCCAGTGCGCCTCGCCTGTTGGAGCCGTGAAGGATGAAGGCACAAACACGAGATCGGCTCCCGCATCTGCAAGAGCCCTGTAGAGCTCAGGGAATCTCATGTCATAGCATATCGTCAGTCCTGCCGTGAGCCCGTCCACGCATGCGGCAACAATGTCCTTCCCTGCCTGGAATTTCGCAGATTCGGTGACTGACCTGTCTCCTATGGCGATGTCGAACAGGTGAATCTTCCGGTAGCGGGCAACTAACTTGCCGTCCGGGCTGATGAGCGTGGACGTGTTGTAGGGCATCCCGCCGTCAGGATCGGCTTCATGAACACTGCCAGCCAGTATCCACACACCTCGATCAGCGGCAAGAGACATCAGTGAAACCAATGCGCTGCCGGGTAGGGGCTGTGCGATCCTGCTGAGGTCGGTTTCGCTTCCCCGGTAGTCAAATGTCTCGGGTAGTGCGATCAGCCTGGCTCCGGTATCTACAGCCTGGGTGGCCAGGGTCAGTGCCCGTTCGATATTGACGGTTTGGTTCGGCCCGCTTGCGGTCTGTGCTATTGCAACTGTAATTGGGCTGGAGTGTGTCATATCGAATAGTCTCCTCAGAGAATACCGCCGGGGCCCCGAACAGGCACACGCAAGCCTCAGGGAGCGTCCCCCGATTCGACAATCATATCACGGGTGGGTTGCGGTAGACCCGGATTCAGGGAGAGTGCAGGGTGACGACCTGTCAGGCCTTATTGCATACAACTGCAGATTCTATTCGGGGAACTATGCGGCCGCGAGATGGGGGCAATAGCGCGAGTCCCCACGGATCAGGGGGACTTAGAACAGGCTAACCAGAGGCATCAGGACTGGAACGCTGCCCCGGATCGACGTCAGATAACAAAATGCTGCGCTCGCCACTGGTTGGATTGTCTTTCTCATCCAGGCTGGTGTGCCGTGCGTATCCTGTTCACGAGCTGTCCCCATTCACGTCGTTCCCAGGTGACCAGCAATGGGCCGGCTATGAACAATGAACTGTAAGTGCCGATCAGCAGTCCCACGAACAGAACGAGGATGAAGTAGTGTATTGTCGCTCCACCGAAGAGCAGCAGCGCAAGGATGACGCATAGCGTTGTCAATGAGGTATTCACTGAACGTACGAGAGTCTCGACCAGACTGCAATTCACGGTGATGCCGAGATCGGGGCTCACGCCCTTTGCCCTGTTCTCGCGGATACGATCGAAGACCACCACTGTATTGTTGATGGTGTATCCAACGATGGTGAGAAGTCCGGTGATGAACAGTGCGTCGATTTCCACTCCGCGGAATTGGCCAAGAAGGGCGAACAGGCCAGCCACGATAAGAATATTGTGCCCGAGTCCGACGATGGCGCACGTGCCCCACTTGAATGGGCTGGGCATTCTCCGGAATGACCAGGCAATATACAGCAGCATTGCGACCGAGGCGAATAGCAGAGCAAGACCGGCCTGGCGTGCGGTCTCGGTTGCGATGGCGGGAGACACCGTACTGTAGTCGAGCACAGTCAATTCCGAGCCAAGCTCTGCCTCAAGCGAAGCCATTAGAGCTTCTCGCTCCTCGACGGAAAGTGACTGCATGCGGACTATGTAGTCATCACCACTGCTCTGTATTATCGTGTCGGCGGCTCCATACTGCATTACCACGTCGCGGAGCGCAGACTGCTCGACCTGCGGCTGGAAGCGGAGCGTCATGGCCGTGCCACCCGTGAAGTCGATTCCGGGACGCAGTCCGAATGCGACTAGGGCGAACACAGCAACGACCAGTGCGATAAGCGAACCAAGGAAGAACCAGTGTCGTTGCCCTACGAAATCTATCATGACCTCACTCCATATGCGCGTAGGCTCGTAACCACTCTCGATGCAACGGCAATGCGCAGGAACGTTCTGGTCGCCACTATTGCCGTGAACATGCTGACTCCCACGCCGATAGCCAGTGTCAGCGCGAAGCCGCGAACCATGAAAGCACCAAAGGTGCCGCCAAGCCAGAACAGTATCAGGCAGGCGATTAGCGTAGTGATATTGCTGTCCCTGATGGCGGACCACGCCCGAGTGAAACCGATCTCCACCGCGGCCTGCAGCGCTCTGCCCGCTCGCAACTCCTCTTTCACGCGCTCAAATATCAGTACATTGGCATCGACAGCCATTCCCAAAGACAGGATGAACGCTGCAATGCCCGGGAGTGTCAGCGTGAGATACGATGAAAACGTATTGAATATGGCGAGCAGTATCGCGCCGTAAATACCAAGGCTGAGACAGGCGATTGCGCCCGGAAATCGGTAGTAGACCAGCATGAACGTCAGTAGGAGGAACAACCCCACGCCCGCGGCGATGAGGCTCTGGCGAATCGAATCCGCCCCAAGCGTCGCGTCCACATCTCTCTCGTCTATCAGTTCGAGTGGGACATCCAGTGCGCCTGAGTTCAATTGGGTAGACAGATCCCGCACTTCTTCGATGCTGAAGTTGCCCTGTATCTGTCCTCGGGTTGAGATGACCGCTTCAACGACAGGTGTGGAGATTATCTGTTCGTCGATTGCGATGGCGAGCGGTCTCTGCAGATTCCGCCTCGTTATCTGTTCGAAGAGATGTGCGCCCTCGCTGTTCCACTCGAACGCCACTACCGGTCTTCCAAACTGATCGAAGTCCGGCGATGCCCGATTAAGGTATTGGCCTGTCAGTTCGCGCTCCCGTTCGTCCGTACCTGTTGCGGCTGCCGGCTCCTCCTTGAAGATGTAGTTGCCCTGATCATCGAAGACCGGGTTGCCGGCGGCGTCCAACTCTATCTCGCGGAAGTAGAGCAGGCCGGTATCTCCAATAAGACTGATCGCTCGTGTGATGTCGTCTACGCCGGGCAACTGGACCAGAATGCGGTCCGTTCCCTGCTTCTGGATGGTGGGCTCGGCAGCACCGAACTCATCTATCCGGCGCCGGATCTTCTCGATCGCTGACGCCATCGCCTGATCGTCAGTAACCTCGGGATCCTTCCTGGTCAAGTCGGCCCGATACAGGAGCTGGCTTCCTCCCCTTAGATCCAGTCCCAGCGTCAATCCATCAGGGCCGAGCAGGTTGCTTCCGATCGGGAATACCGCTGCAAGCGACAGCCCCAGAAGCACAATGACCAGTATGAGGAGCACGGAATCTCTTCTTTTCACGTTGACGTCCTTGTAGATAAGTGTTCGCCGCGGATCACATCGCGGGCGAGCCGCAAAGCTTCATCCTTCGTCGTGACCTGGCCCGCGGCTTGAGCCTCTATGATCATCTCGAGCAGTCTGCCCACAGTAGGGCTGGACTCGAGATTGAGCTCATGCATGAGTTCACGCCCGTCGAGGAGCCTGCGGGGAGTAATGGCAGCACGCTGTCTCTGGTGCTCCTGCAGGATGAACGTCACAAGATCACACACACTGCACCACTCACTCATGGTAAACAGAGGTCCCCTGCAGGCAAGGTAGTCTGCCATGGCGACGTAGAGAACTCCGGCCCCGGCGTTCCCGGTGTCGCGGAAGAATCGATAGACGGCCCGCGCGGTGGGAGGTCCCTCCGTGGACATCTGTGCAGGGCGCAGGTGATTGTAGATCAGGGTCTCCACGTAGGCTGTCTCATTCGTGCTGAATCTCAGACGCTGCAGGATATCTTTGGCGGTGGCAGCCCCGTCTTTGGCGTGTCCGAGAAAACGGGCACGGCCTGTATCGTCCAGTTCCCTTGTCTGTGGCTTCGCGATATCGTGCAGCAGACAGCCGAGCTTGATGAGGGCTGCCCGTGTGGCTCCTGCTGATACCTCCTCAGCCAGATATGCGTGGAACGCCGTCTCTGCAGGCATGTAATCCAGCATCTCATCGTTACCAAATCGCCAGTCAGCCTGTCCGCTGATGAACTCAAAGGTACTCATGGTTTGTATGGAGTGTTCGAGCACATCCCAGAAGTGGGAGGTCGGCTGCGCCACGTCCCGACAATGCTCGAGCTCCGGAATCACGTGTGTGAGGAGTCCAACGCGGTCAAGATAGCGCACGCTGTCTCCCGAACACGGCAAATCCATCAGCTTGAGGAGTTCCTCGCGAGTGCGCTCGGCTGCCACGGTCGCTACCAGAGGTGCATCCCGAGCTATTAGTGACTCGGTGTCAGGTGCGATCGTTAGCGCAAACTCCTGTGCCAGTCGGACCGCTCGCAGGAGACGGCCGGGATCCTCGCGGAATGCCTCCGAGCCACAGTGCCTGAGAATGCGGTCCGACAGGTCTCGAAGTCCACCGTGCGGGTCGATTGCATTATTGAGAATCGTTGCTGGAGGACACCGACCATCATTGCTGATGTGCGCCGCGATGACGCTGACGGGTACCGCAATCGCGTCCAGTGTGAAATCTCTCCGTGCGAGATCGTCCTCGATAGGCCCCTGACAATGAGCCACGTCTATGACGGATCTTTCGGCGTCGGATTGCTGCGCATTGTGTGCGCTGTCTGTCATCTGAGGCAGCACGATGCGTGCAATGCCGTGTTCGTCGTCGAGCGACACAAAGGAGCCGTTCAACGTAGTGGCCAGACGCTGCGCAATCTGGAAAGGGTCTTCGAACACCACGATGTCGATATCCCGCGAAGGCCTGTCAATCAGGCAATCTCGAACAAATCCTCCTACCACGTAGCTGGAAGGAGCCAGTGACTCGATTGCGGGGAAGACCCGGTTTATGGACGCACAAGCGCGGGTGCATTCAGATAGGGGCATACGTTCGAATTATAGCCTCGCAAACCGGGGGTTGTAAAGAAATCATCGCCTGGTCAGGATCGGCGTTGTGTCACAAGCGCGATCGCCCGTGCCGCTCGCGCCATCGTCGGGAAGACCGGGATACCAGCATCCAGCAGCTGTTCTTCGGCCTCCACGCGGTGATGTTCCGTCGAACCTCCCGGTAGTACGATTACGAGAGGCTTCCCGATATGCCGTGGCAGCTCCCTCAGAAACGCGTTCACGTCACGTGTTTCGGGCACGCCCAGGAAAGAATGCATAATATCCACGTCTTCCTGAATAATCAGAAGATCGGAAGAGGGGTCTGACGCCACGATGCGGATGGCTTCGTACAGGGTTTCCAGACCTCTGAACTGTGCGGGGCTGACATCTACGGGATTCCGCAGGATGCTGCCGACCTCTCCTATGAGTTCGACGAGCTTCTGCCTTGTCTCGGGATGGAGTAGCGGCACAGGAATTCCGTTGTCAGCGCAGGCGTCGCTCCCGGACACCGATATTCCGCCGCCCCCATCGGCAAGTCCGCCAACTATACTGACTCCCCGGCTTCGAATCGGCCCGAGCTGCTGTAGCAACAGTAGACAATCGCTGAGTTCCTCCAGGTTTGATGCCTCGATGGCGCCAGCCTGGCGTAGCATGGCCGACCATATGGGGGCGGAGCTTGCCAGAGAGCCCGTATGAGAGCGGGCCGCCTCGGCTCCTGCCTCGGTGCGTCCTCCCTTCCATATCACGGTTGGCTTGACAGCAGTTGCCTCACATAGCGCCGTGAATAACCTGCTGCCATTTCTCGTGCCCTCCAGGTAGGCTCCAATCACGTGTGTATCGTCGTCATTGGCGTAGTACCTCAGGAAGTCGCTCGCATCCAGATCGATACTGTTGCCAACACTCACTCCCTTGGCGAATCGCATATTGCGGGCGATACCGTATTCGACCAGTTTCGCCGCGATGCCACCGCTTTGGGAAACGAAGCTGACATGGCCCGGACTACCGGTCTTGCCGAGGGGGGAGGGTCCGAGCGAAATGCCGGACTTGGGGCAGAAACTGCCGATGCAGTTTGGGCCGATTATGCGCAACCCTGCGCTGCGAGCCCGTTCAATCATAGCTCGTTCAAGTGCGTCACCATCCGCTGAACGTGTCTCACTGAATCCGGCCGTGAAGAACTGCACCACCCGGACTCCCTTGGCAATGCACTCGTCGACGAGTTTGAGTGCGGAGCGGGCCGGAATAGAGGCTATCACGCATTCGACATCACCTGGGATGGCCGAGAGGCTGGTGAAAACTTCCATTCCCCCAATGCTGCCCCCGCCGGAACTCACCGGGTACAGTATCCCTCTGTAGCCTGCAGCCTTCAATCCGAGCACCCACTTGGCTCCGGACTTCCGCTTATCCGAAGAGGCGCCTACGACCGCGATTGACCGGGGGTGGAAGACCCCATCCAGCTCATGTCTTGCGTCGCTCAGCATGTGTCCTTTTTCCTATGGGCCGTATCCGGACGTGCGCAAGTCTACCAGAACTGTGTCGGCCGATGCCTTGTTCTCCTCGAATTGACACAAACCCTCTTGTCAGAGAATATGTTCGTGCGCATCAGGTGCGACAGGAGGAATGAATGGCGACGATCGCTCAGCAGATGAAACTCTTCATGGAGCCACAATCCATAACCGCAATAGGAATCTCACGTCAGACGGGTGCCAATGCCTACAACCTGCTGGAGAACCTTCTGGCGTACGGGTATCCCGGCCGGTTGTATCCCGTGAATCCGAACGCGACCGATATACTTGGCGTGAGGACTTACGCGAGTGTAGCCGATGTTCCTGAGGTTTCAGATCTCGGAGTTATCAGCCTGCCTCGTCATCTGGTGCTTCCTGTGGTGGCTGATTGTATAAGCAAGGGCATCCAAGCGCTTGTGATCGTGACACAGGGATTTGCCGATGCCGATGATGTTGAGGGTCACCGGCTTCAGCGCGAGCTTGTCGAAATGGCACAGGGGACGGGTACGCGCATACTGGGACCGAATACGTTTGGCGTGGCCAATGCCGGTCTGCACATGAGCACGTCCTACATTCGCATACCGATGGAGGCCAATGGCGTCGGCACTATATCTCAGACCGGTGGGACGTTTGTTGGCCTGACCGATGTCAGGCTCGCA
The DNA here is from genome assembly GCA_003552125.1 of Dehalococcoidia bacterium. Taxonomy (GTDB): domain Bacteria; phylum Chloroflexota; class Dehalococcoidia; order GIF9; family AB-539-J10; genus SKVJ01. The sequence goes on from PUON01000009.1 coordinate 31,716, forward strand.
GGGAAGGTCATCGACATCGGCGACGCATGTGACGTGGATGTCGTGGACTGCCTGCACTACTTTGAACAGGACGACGACACACGGGTAGTTGTGCTGCACATCGAGGGTATGCCTCATGCGAGGGAGTTTCTGAAGGTAGCGCACCGTGTGGTGATGAACAAGCCCGTTCTCGCCCTGAAGGTTGGCCGCACCGAGCAGACAGCGCGAGCCGTCCAGTCACACACGGGGGCGATGGCAGGCAGCGATCTGTTGTGGGACGTCGCGCTTCGGGACGCGGGAGTAATCCGGGTTGATGACGTGGAGGAGCTTTCCGATGCAATCCGGGCGTTTCTGACGCTACCGCCGCCCAAAGGTCCAGGCATAGGCATCACCACGTATACTGGCGGCTTCGGCATTATCGCTGCGGATGCGTGTGCTCGAAATGGGATGGACCTGGTGCAGTTCATGGGGCCCACGATGGAGGGACTGAGGGCACTCTCTCCCAAATGGCTTGGTGTTGGCAACCCGGTAGACATATGGCCTGGCGTATCGATAATGGGGCACCCACGGCGTGAGATGGAGACCGCGGCGTTGCGGCTGGTTCTCTCTGACCCGGGTGTGCACGCTGCTATGGCGGTCATAAGCGCATATCAGCCTCACCTTGGCGAGGAGCACTTACCGATGATTCAGGAAGTGGCTCGCGATTTCCCGGACAAGCCCTTTGTGTATTTCATGTACGGACTGCACTTCGATGAAGTGCGCCGCTCACTTGAGAGTAGCGGTACAACGCTCGCCTTTCCCAGCCCTGAGCGGGCGGCACGTGCGTTGATGCACCTGAAACGCCGCGCACACTACCTGGCGCGCCAGTTAGAAATCAAGCGATCAGGATCCGCGTGACTGTCGCACGGTACGAGCCATCGTCGCCGCAAGCTTGATGGCTTCTATCATGCTTGTCGGGTCGGCTGTGCCCTTGCCGGCCTTCCCGAAAACTGTACCGTGGTCGACGGACGTCCTGATGATGGGCAGTCCCAGCGAGACGTTGACGCCTTTCTCGAAGCCGACCATCTTAATCGGGATGTGTCCCTGGTCATGGTACATCGCGATTGCAAGATCGAACTCGCCGCGGAAGGCCCTCAGGAATGCCGTATCAGGAGGCAGTGGACCTCTCACGTTGTAGCCCTGTGCCTGTGCCTCTTCGATTGCGGGGATGATGTGGGTGACTTCCTCATCCCCGAACAATCCGCCCTCGCCCGAATGTGGATTCAGACCGGGGATAACGACACGGGGGTGCTCAACCCCCATTGACTTCGTTGCATCCACACCAAGCCGCAAAACCTCGAGAATACGTTCCTTGTTCACCAGGTCGCATGACTCGCGCAGAGAAACATGTGTGGACACGTGGGCGATGCGCAGGTTATCCGCAGCCAGCATCATTACCGCGTCGCTGACACCACAGAGATGGGCGAGTATCTGCGTGTGACCCGGAAAGTGGTATCCGGCCTGGTTGAGTGCGTCCTTGTTGAGTGGTGCGGTCACAATCGCATCGGTCTTTCCCTCAATAGTCAGGGCTGTACCACGCTCAACAGCATCGTAGGCGGCTTTGCCTGCAGTAGCCGCGACCTGACCACGAACCAGCGTTGAAAGGTCAACATCTTTCAGGTCGATGACGTTCATTACGTTTACGTCTTCGCGCATATCGTCAGGGTTGGAGATGGCGTTGATCTCCATGGGTATTCCGACGATCTCTACCGCAGCGCGCATGACGCCGGCGTCGCCGATGACGAGGCCGCGGCAGATAGGACGTACCTCGGAGTCGTTCAGGGCCTTAACGACTATCTCCGGTCCAGCTCCGGCGGGATCTCCCATCGTGAGTGCAAGCAGGGGTACGTAGTTGTCCATTAGTGATCTCCTTGACTTAGGTGATGGAGTGCCTGAACCATGGCATCCTCATTTCCGAATCCTCCGGCCTTCGTGACGACGCGCAGTCCCTGGTGATTCGCTCCGATGACTTCGCCGACGATGACTCCCGGCTGAAGGTCACCCAGTATTCGCAGTCCCTGCAGGCCATCGTCTCCACAGACCGCGCGTGCGACGTCTCCTCCGGTAAGAAACAAACCAGCAAGCCTCCCCTTGTTCAGTACTCGCAGTACGATCGCACCGAGGATGGGGGCCATCGTACGGCGCAATTGGATTGCGTAATCGCTCAGGCTTGAAGTCACCACTGCGGCGGAATGCGTCTCAAGGAGACGGAGTAGCTCGCCCGAGATCTGGTTTATTCGGGGTTCTCTGCCCGCTCTTGTCCTGAATTCACGCGGCTCAATCCTAACCAGTGGGGGGCCGACATGGTCGATCACTCTTTGCAATTGTCTGACACTTACGTCGTTGCGGCTGCCTACCGCGAGCAACGAGGGCCCAACCGGAGCCGATGGTATTTTGCGGCCCTGGTACGAGTAACCGAATGCAAGCGGTATTTGTGCTCCGAGCCCTCCAGATCCACAGGGCAGGCAGCTGCTGCCCAGGAGTGCGAGAGCATCTGCAATGCAGCGCAGATGGCTATCTTCTGTGGCATCCACGACGACTGCGCGACTCTCACACCCGCGTATGCGGGAGGCAAGATACGCCGGTCCACGCTGCACCTCGTCCAGCCTTAGCTTCTGCGAAGTTATTCCGGATCCAGCACGTAGCAGATCGGCGATATCGGAGTGTTTGACGGGGCTGACCGGGTCTTGCGACAGGCCTGTCTGATGCACCGGTACGCCGTCCACCAGCAGTTGGCCGTCAACAATCGTTCGCTTGCTGGCCGGAAATGCCGGACAGACTACGGCATGATCCGCGTGCGTTACGTCGAGCAGTGCCTGCAGTTCGGCTGCTACGTTGCCACGTAGTGTGGAGTCGATCTTCTTGTAGATGTAGTAAGAGCGGAAGCGCTCGGCGACCAGCTTAACCCGCCGGTAGGCGACCCGCGACGATTCCGCGCGGCTATCGGTCGTGGCAACCATTGCGTCCGAGGAGACCTTCGCCTGGCTTGAGAACGTGATTATCGCAGATAACCCGGCCTGTGTGAGTCCAACGCCAGTGTCCATGGCACCGGTCAGGTCGTCGGCGATTACACAAAATTGCATTCGTCGACTTGCGTTATCCATTTGTGCCCACTACTGTAGACGGCGCTAGCCACGCTGTCAATGTCACAATTGTATGGCGTATACTCAATAGTGAGGGCCTTGAGGTCCTCTCATCCGATTACTTTCGATCAAGGAGGACGCACGTATGATGGATGTACTGCTTACTGAGCAGGAGAAGATGTTTCAGCGCCAGATGAGGGATTTCGTCGAGAATGAGATCACCCCGTGCGCAGACGAATGGGATCGACGCAATGAACTGGCGTACGAAGCATTCCTGAAGATGAAAGATGTGGGGCTTACCGGACTGACCATCCCGGAGAAATATGATGGGCAGGGTGGGTCCTTCATGGACGCATTTCTGGCCTCTGTTGAACTGGCACGGGCAAGCATCTCGGTCGCCTCCATATTCGGGACCCACGTTGGTTTGGCGCTGAGCGGTCTCTATCACTTTGGAAATGAGGAACAGCGGCAGCGGTTCGTGGTGCCGGCGGCAAGAGGTGAGAAGCTTTGCGCCTATGGGCTCACCGAGCGTGAGGCGAGCAGCGATATCTCGCGCATGAGCACGGTGGCCCGCCGCGAAGGGGATGAGTGGGTCATAAATGGTGCGAAGTGTTTCATCTCCAACGGCGACAAGGCGGATATCGTGCTGACGTTTGCGACCGTAGACAGAGACCTTGGCAGCAAGGGAATCACTGCGTTCGTCATCGAGAAGGGGATGCCCGGCTTCTCAATTGGCAAAGTTGAGGACAAACTCGGCATCAGGGCTGAGAGCGTGGCTGAACTCATATTCGACGAAGTGCGCATACCGGTGGCAAACCAGATTGGTGAGGTGGGCAAAGGTATGCGAATCGCACTCTCCATTCTGGATGAAGGCAGGCTTGATGTATCCGGTCAGGGGGTTGGCGTTGCCTCCGCGGCACTGGATGCCGCTATCGAGTACTCGAAACAGCGGCAGCAGTTCGGTCAGCCCATCAGCCAGTTCCAGGGAATACAGTGGATGCTTGTCGACATGGCCAATGAGGTCGACGCCGCGTGGCTGATGGCCTATCGGGCGGCACGCCTCGCGGACAGCGGGGAGCGTTTCACCAAAGAAGTCGCTCAGGCGAAGTTGTTTGCTGCGAACGCAGCCATGGATGTGACGCGCAAGTCGCTGCAGATCCACGGGGGCTACGGCTTCATGAAGGATCTCCCCATCGAGAGGTACTACCGCGACGCTAAGATTCTCGAGATTTACGAGGGTACCAGTGAGGTTCAGCGCCTGGTCATCTCCCGGGCACTTCTCTCTTAAACGGAGTATCCAGAGGCTACGCGACTACCCGGAACTGGTTGACGTCGACGACGCCCAGATCGGTGACGCGTAGCTCCGGAATCACCGGAAGAGCGAGGAACGAGAGCAACGAAAAGGGTGCTGGAGGCAGCGTGCCGAGGTTGCGCGCTGCTTCCTCCACCCGCCTCTGATTTTCGAGAACCGTTACCAGCGGATCGGGAGACAGCAGGCCTGCGATTGGCAGCGACAGTGCAGCCTTGACCTCACCGTCCGCAAACACTATTAGCCCTCCCCGGCCGTGGATCAGCGCTTCTATCGCACCAATGATGTCATCATCCGTCACGCCAACACAGACGATGTTGTGGGAGTCGTGCGCTACCGAACTGGCAAGCGCACCACGCTGAAGCCCGAAGCCAGTCACGAACCCCTTTCCCACATTACCCGTGGCGTGATGACGCTCGATCACCACAAGCTTCACGATATCGCGTGTGGTGTCTGAGACGAATGAGTTGCCGGAGATTTCCGGGGTGTCCATACGCGCGCGCGTCACTATCTGGCCGGGCACCAGCTCGATCACCGGGAATCGGTCCGCTGTTCGGGGGATATCCAGCGTTCCAGCCGTGAGGGGCGCCGCACGCATGGTATCCGTCAATTCAGGCGCCACGGTGGAGAACGAGAACTGCGGTCTTCCGCCCTGTGCAACAAGCCGACCTGCGTGCATTACGAGGTCGACGTCGAAACGATGCAGGTCATGTACTGTAATGAGATGCGCCGTCATGCCGGGGGCTATGGCTCCCCTGTCGTAGAGGCGGAAGTATCGCGCGGGGTTGATCGTGGCCATCTGCAGTGCCCGCACCGGCTCCATTCCCAGTGAGATCGCCTTTCGTACCACGTGGTCCAGGTCCCCCTCGTACGCCAGGTCTGCCGCGCTTCTGTCGTCGACCACCAGCATGCATCGGTCGAATACATCCTGAGTGACCGCAGGGAGGAGGGCCTCCAGATTCTTCTCCGAGGAGCCCTCACGGATCATGAGGTACATTCCCTTTTGCAGTTTCTCCTGCGCTTCTTCCAGTGTGGTGCACTCGTGATCCGACATAATGCCCGCAGCAAGGTATGCCGTAAGGTCCGGTCCGCGCAAACCCGGAGCATGTCCGTCTATCGGCCGACCACTGGCAGCATCCAGCTTGTCGATGACATCGGGCATGCCGCCGAGCACACCAGGGTAGTTCATGACCTCTCCGAGACCAATGACGCCGGGTTTTTCCAGCAGCATCCGGATAGCAGCAGCATCCAGCACTGCACCGGAAGATTCCAGTGGAGAGGAGGGGACGCAGGATGGCGCCATGAATCGCATATCCAGGGGAAGCCTCTGGCTCCAGCGCATGCAGAACTCGATACCGTCGGTTCCGCATACATTGGCGATTTCGTGCAGATCGGTGATCAAGGTCAGGGTTCCGCGCGGTACCACGGCTTCGGCATAGCGGGCCGGATGCAGCATGGAGCTCTCGATGTGTGTATGCCCATCTATAAGTGCCGGCAGGAGAAAGACTCCATCAAGGTCGATGTGCTCGACTGCGTCCCTGTAGCGGCCTATTCCGGCGATGGCGCCGCCATATATGGCTACATCACCATGGCGGATCATGCCAGCGAGCGTGTCTACGATCTGGGCGTTGTGCAGGATGAGGTCTGCCGGCCGTGCTCCCCTTGCGACTTGTATGCGTTCAGCAGTTGTCGTCATATTCCTCCAGCGCGTACATGTCGGGCAGGTAGCGGAATCGGTTGTCGTAATCCAATCCGTAACCGACGATGAACCTATCGGGGACGGTGAACCCGAGGTAGTCGATGGCCACGTTGTGCGTACGTCGCGATGGCTTGTCGGCAAGGGCGCAAAGCCTCACGTTCCGTGCTCCTCTCACCTTGAGGTGTTCGAGCAGGAAACACAACGTATAACCGGTGTCGACGATATCCTCGATCACAAGTACGTCCTTCCCCTTAAGATCAGTAGTGATGTCCTGATGCACTGTTATGGTTCCTGAGCTTTCGGTGCCGTCGTTATAGCTGGAGACGGTGATGAAATTGATCTCAAGGGGCATATTGATCTGTCGCACCAGGTCCGCCATGAAAATGAATGCGCCCTTCAGCACGCCTACGGCGACGAGGTTCTTGCCCTGGTAGTCATTAGCTATCTCAGCCGCAAGCCGGGAGACTGTTTCTTCAATGACCCTTCGGGACACGAGGATCGTCTGAGGCATAGTCTCATGCGTGTACCTCAACCGGATTACTCCTGACGCAACACTCCGATGAAGGGCAGGTTGCGGTACTCTCCCTGGTAGTCAAGGCCATAGCCAACAACGAACTCATCAGGAATCTCGAAGCCGACGTAATCCAGTTGTACATTGGCCAGTCGCCGCTCCTTCCTGTCGAGAAGTGAGCACACGTGTAGACTCGCCGGTCGGTGCGAGGCAAGGTGAGCCAGCACATAATTGAGGGTCATTCCTGTGTCTACAATATCTTCGACCATCAGAACATGCTCATCCGTAATCGAGCAGTCGAGATCCCGGGTTATCTTCACAATATCGCCATGGCCGCCATAGTGCGAAATGTCCATGTAGTCCACCTTGACGGGGATGGAAATGTGCTGCATGAGATCAGACAAGAAGCACATCACACCTTTAAGCACTCCGATCATCACAATGCGTTGACCTGCATAATCCTTTGATACTCGCCTTGCCAAAGAGCGAACCCTGCGCTTAATCTGTGTCTGGCTGTACAGGATACGTCCGACGCCCTCTACCTTGGCATCGCCCAGGGGTCCGTAGCCGTACTTGGCAAGGAGGCGGGCGAAGTCCTTGCGGGTTACAAGGCGAACGTTGATGTCGGGATACAACTCTCTCAACTTGCGGACCTTTCGATTCTTTGAAGTGATGAGATCCTGCTTCATTGTGGTGAGCTCGACGTACATGTCCAACTCCGGGAGGTAGAAGTCAGGTGTGAACATCTGGGAAACGCCCTCGCCGTTCCATGCGAGGGGGAACGAACGTGGTTCGTAAAGCCACTCTATCTGGTAGAAGTCGAGCAGGTTCGCGAATTCCGCTTCGCTCTCGTGCGCGAACTCGACGGGCTTGAGAGATGCTGCGGGCATCTCGGTGGGCAATATCTGCTTCGGCGCCGTCGCGCACGTACGTTTCACACGCTCCTTGAACTGCGAGAGTTCAGCCCGTTCGAGCACAACTGAGCAGACATGCCCGATGGTCCGAAGAAATTCCTCGTCAAGGTCAGAAAGCGAGCGTTCCTGTCTCGAGTACACGCGGACCTGTCCGATCACATCCTGGCCGCGCATTATAGGGGAGGCTATTATGGTGACAACATGTTGGGACTCGGCGATCTGCGGGTGTTGAACCCGCTCGTCGGAAGGTGCGTGCGAGACTATGGCAATCTGACCTTCAAGAACCTCCGGAAGGCTCTTGGTCGCCGCGAGTGGGCCCTTACGCAGGTAGAGGTCGCTCAAACCGAATGAGCCGATCGTCGTGAGGAAGTCGTTCTTGGGGTTAAGAAGGAGCACGCGGCACCCGGTCATGCCCATCGACTTCGCAATCACTTTGGCGATGGCATTGCAAGTGCGGCGAAGGCTGAGGCTGTCATTGGCGATGGCCGTCGCCTGCTGCAGTCCTGAGTAGTAACGCCCTTTGGACGTTGTCACTCCCTTTTTCTCCTTCTCCTGTCAATCAGGAACACTTGGTGTACCCGCAGGTGATACAGATGCTGCATCCCTCCTGGTGGATAAGTCCTCCGCTGCATTCAGGGCACTGGCTCACGGGACCAACGTGTTGCATCTCGTGAGTTGAGTCCTCTTCATCGGCAACGTATTTTTCAAGCACTCCTGCTATGGCATCGGCGCACGACATAACAGACTTGCCCTGCTCCCATGCTATGGAGGGGCATCGAATACCCCGCAGGTTCCTGGCGATGGATCCGAGGTCAAGGCCGCACCTCAGGGCGTTGGAGATTAATCGACTTGTTGCCTCAAGCTGCGCAGCTGCACAGCCGCCGGCCTTGCCCAGTGTGGCGAATGCTTCACACACTCCCTTATCGTCGAAGTTGATGGTCACATACATGTTGCCGCAGCCGGTGGGCACCCGCTCGGTGACGCCACGCGTCACTTTCGGTCGAGTGCGGGGTACCAGTGATGGCTTCTCCTCAGGTTTCGTCTTTCCTCCGGTGCTGAGGACCTGGTCGGTGCGGCTGCCGTCACGGTAGATGGTTATACCCTTCAGCTTCTGTTCAAAGGCCTGCAGATAGACATTTGCCACGTCCTCTCTCGTCGCACTGCTCGGGAAGTTCACTGTCTTTGAGACCGCGCTGTCCGTGTGTCTTTGGAACGCGGCCTGCATTCTTACGTGCCACTCCGGCGAGATGTCATATGCGCAGACGAACGTCTGCTTGACGTCATCCGGGATGTCCTCAATTTCGCTGAGAGGCGAACCCTGTGCCAGCGAACGCATCAATTGCTCCGAATAGAATCCGCGTGCGCGTGCTTCTTCCTCGAAATAGGGGTTGACCTCGAGGAAGTCCTCTCTGTCGAGAATCCTCCTCACATACGTGAGGGCAAATATGGGCTCGATGCCGCTCGAGCAGTTCGCGAGGATGCTCAGACTGCCTGTCGGCGCAATCGTGGTGCGTGAGGCGTTCCGGTAGGCAGTTCTGCCGTTTGTGTCATAGATACTTCCCTCAAATGAAGGAAACGCGCCACGCTTTAGAGCCAGCTCCAGTGATGCTCTGTCGGCTTCGTCTGATATGAACTCCATGACGGCTTCAGCGGTGCTGATGGCCTCTTCGCTGTTGTAGGGTATGCGCATTTGCAGGAGCATGTCGGCGAAACCCATGACGCCCAGTCCGATCTTCCTGGTTGCCAGCGTCCTGTCGCGTATCTCCGGAAGGGGGAACTCGTTGACCTCGATTACATCATCCAGAAACCGTACCGCCAGCTGGACGATGTGTCCCAGCCGTTCGTAGTCGATGGCGGCTGGTGTGGCGGAACTGTCCACCATGCGGGCAAGGTTGATGGATCCGAGGTTGCATGACTCATAGGGGAGCAGCGGCTGTTCACCGCATGGATTGGTACTCTCGATCCGTCCCAGTTGCGGAGTGGGGTTGTGCCGGTTGATCTCGTCGAGGAACACAATGCCCGGATCTCCGGTCATCCATGCCATGTCGACTATCTGGTCGAACACATCCTTGGCACGTGCGTGATCGACGACCTCGCCGGTTCTTGGGTTCAGCAGACTGTAGTCCGTATCGCCCCGCACCGCCTGCATGAATTCATCTGTAACGCCGACCGACAGGTTGAAGTTCGTCAAGACGCCCGGCTCATTCTTGGCGGAGATGAATCTCCTTATGTCGGGATGAGTGACGCTGAGGATGGCCATGTTGGCACCCCTCCTCATGCCTCCCTGCTTGATGACGTCGGTCGTTTTGTCAAATACCTGCATGAAGGAGAGGGGTCCGCTCGCCACCCCCCCGGTGCTTCCCACGCGATCCTGCTGTGGACGCAAGCGCGAGAACGAGAAGCCGGTCCCTCCTCCACTCTTATGGATGAGAGCCGTGTGCTTCACCGCGTCGAATATGGACTCCATAGAGTCCTCGACCGGGATTACAAAGCATGCGGACAGCTGTCCCAGTTCCCTGCCGGCATTCATCAGAGTAGGGGAATTGGGGAGAAACTCGAGTCGGGCCATCGATTGGTAGAACTGTTCGGCCCATGATTCGGCGTCTGCCGAGGAGTCGAAGATAACCTCTGCGTGAGCCACGGCACGGGCGACACGCCGGAGCAGATCTTCCGGAGTCTCCGCGGGCGTTCCGTCGTTACTCTTGGCGAGGTACCTGCGCTCAAGGACAGTCATCGCGTTTCGTGTGAAGGTAAGGCCCGGAACTGCCGCCGCCGTTGCCTCTGCCGGTACAACGCGCAGTGGTTTTGCCGGCTTGGACTCAACTGGTGTGGCGGGCGAATGCCGCAGCCTTTGTTCCCGTGCAGGGACCAGTTCCTCCATGCCTGGCAGTGGACGGGCGACACCCAGTCTCTCGCTCACCTTCTCGGTAAGTTGCTCCAGCAGTTTGCGGTCGGTCATACCGATTGTCTCTGCAGCTGAGAAGACTGCCTGTGCCACGCTGTCGGTTGTGACGTGGGTCCTCTCTTTGCGTGTATTGCGACGTGCCATATGGATCTACCTCGATTACTGCGGGATGTCCTTCAACTCGCTGCGCCGCTGCTTTGTGGTAGTCAATCCAGCTGAGAGACTTTCGAGCGCGTCTCGGAGAGCACCGATGTCGGTGAAATCTCTGTAGACGCTTGCAAACCTGATGTAGGCGATATGATCAAGTCTCTCAAGTCCTTCCATCACCAGATCGCCCACAATGGTACTGGCAATCTCAGCCTTGCCGAGTTCGTGGACCTGTTCCTCGATAGTGGTGATGAGCTTCTCGATCGATCCAATCGGTAGGGGACGTTTCTCGCATGCCTTGCGGATTCCGGCTGCCAGTTTCTCCCGGTCGTATGCTTCCCGCCTCCCATCCTTCTTCACGATGAACAGGGCGTAATTCTGTACGCGCTCTGACGTGGTGAAGCGGGCTTCGCACTCTGAGCAGACCCGCCTTCTTCGCACCTCTTCTTCGAGGCCACGAGAATCGATTACACGGGACTCAAGTGCGCCGCAGAATGGACATTTCACACGACATCATCCCCACTTCTTGTGGTGCAATACCATTCTAGCACCATATATAGTATGTCACAACTGCTGTATGCGTGGGTTCAATTGAAGAACGGGGGGATGGCGTACGCCATCCCCCCGTTACTTCGAGTTCTACTGCCAGGAGAGTCGATTGGCCTGAGGCGCCACCTCGGAGTGGCCGCGGAGAGCGTGACTGAGCTGCCCTCCGGAGTGCTTCTGGCTGCGTCGCAGGAACGACGGTACGTCGAGAGAGTCGCCGCCGCCCTTCATCAGCCGCCTGAGCTCCTCGGTATCCGGCGAGCCCTTCCCATACTGGCTTGTAAATCCGGTTGCAATAACAGTGATCTTCACCTCGCTGTCGAGCTTAGGATCGAAGACCACGCCAAAGATGATATTGGCCCGTGGATCCACCGCTTCGCTGATGACGCTTGCAGCCTCATTGCACTCGAAGAGAGTGAGGCTCGGTCCCCCGGTGATGTTGAAGAGCACACCCTTGGCGCCGGTTACCTGTGCGTCCAGCAACGGGCTGGCGAGCGCAGCCTTGGCGGCGTCGACAGCGCGATTCTGTCCGGTGCCCCTGCCTACTGACATCCATGCGGGGCCGGCATCCTTCATGACCGACTTGATGTCCGCGAAGTCAAGGTTGATGAGCCCGGGCACGGTGACGACCTCCGAGATTGCCTGGACGCCAAGCAGGAGCGCGTCGTCAGCAAGCCGGAAGGCCGCGTCCACCGTCGTTTTGTTATCACAGAGCTGCAGAAGCCTGTCGTTCGGGATGATTATGAGCGTGTCCACCTTCTCTGTCAGGTGCAGAATTCCCTCTTCGGCAACCTCTGATCGGTGGCCCCCCTCGAACTTGAAGGGCTTGGTGACGACGCCGATGGTGAGCGCGCCCGATTCCTTGGCGGTCTGTGCTACCACGGGTATTCCGCCGGTGCCGGTGCCTCCGCCCATTCCAGCGGAGACGAAGACCATGTCAGCGCCCTCCACTACTTCCTGGATCGTCTGTCTGCTTTCCTCGGCTGCCTTGTGGCCGGTGCGGTGATCTCCTCCGGCACCGAGGCCGCGCGTGAGTTTCTCGCCCAGCTGTATCCTGGTCTGGGCTTCCGCCAGCGCGAGGGCCTGTGCATCCGTGTTCATTGCGACGAACTCGACGCCACGGATGCCCTCCCTGATCATGCGATTGATCGCGTTGGTGCCACCGCCCCCAATGCCGATCGCCTTGATCCTGGCCGGGGCTGGTGTGTAAGTTGTCTTAGCCATTCTTGCCTCCTCGTTCTCGCAACTTGTTTTCTGTGAATCCTAACCCCGGAAGAGCTTCCGCAGCAGTTTGCCGATGCCTCCAAACATGCCACCTCGCGTAGCCTGCCACGCGGAAGGTTCGCGGCTTCGTGCCTGCCAGAGCACGAGTCCCAGAGTGGTCGCATAGGCTGAATCCCGAAGAATATCGGTAATTCCGTACACGCCGCTACCGAGCGGAGCACCCCTCCGTAGTGGCATCTTGAGTTGATCTCTGCCCAGCTCGACCATTCCATTGAGGTTCGCGGTCCCGCCGGTGAGTACGAGGCCGCACGGGGCCAGTCGCTGATAGTCGGTTGTGGGAAGCTCAAGGAGAATGAGCTCGAACATCTCCTCGAGTCTTGAGCGGACGATCTCGCACAGCTCGCGGTACGATGCCGTATGCCCGTTCTCAATCCCGGTGAGCTCATGCTCCTTGCCGGCATCGAGGCCGGGGGTCACGTTGCCGTAGGTCTTCTTCATGCGCTCCGCCACGTGGAACGGGAGACCGAGCCCGATAGCGATGTCGCTTGTTATCTGGTAGCCGGCCACGGGGATGATCGCGGTGTGATAGATGTCGCCATCCTTGAACACGGCGATGTCAGTCGTGCCGCCGCCGAGATCTGCCATGATGATTCCGCTCTCGCGCTCCTGCGGAGTCAGTACCGCTTCGCCGCTTGCCAGTGGTTCGAGTACGAGATCGTGTACCTGCACGCCGATGCTCCTGATAACCTTCACCAGGTTTTGCACGGAGGATACCGATGCGGTGATGATATGCGTCTCGACGTCAAGACGGGTGCCATGCATGCCGACGGGCTGCTTGACGCGTTCTTCTCCGTCGAGTGTGTAGTACCTGGGGATGGCGTGCAGCAGCTTCTTTCCCTCCGGCACAGCCACGTTCCTCGATGCAGCCAGAACTCTGTGCAGGTCGTCAGCGCGTACGAGACGGTCGGCTCTGGGGATAGCCACCACTCCCTTGTTGTTGATACTGCTGATATGCCGGCCGGTGACGCCGACGAGCACAGAGTCGACCCTCATGCCGCTGATCTTCTGTGCCTCCTGGATCGAGGCGGAGATTGCCTCTTTTGCCTCGTCCATATTGACTACGATCCCCTTGTGCATGCCATGGCTAGGCACGACGCCCACACCGAGGACTTCGATGTCGTCCTGGCTGCGAACGTTCGCCACGATGGTGGCTATCTTCGTGGTGCCTATGTCAATTGCGGATACAATCCCTTTGGCCATTCTTACCTCCTTAGATTGCGCCAGACGCTGAGGCGCAGGCCATGCCTACGCAAGACGCTCAGCGACCCTGAGCCGCGCACTGCGGCTGCGGGGATTGGAGCTACACTCCAATGCGGTAGGTCGTATGACCTTTCGTGTTGTGAGCAGAAAGGCATGTTCGGCTGCCTGCGCCCGCATGAACTGCTTCACGATGCGATCTTCCAGGGAGTGATAGCTGATCACCACCAGCCTTCCTCCTGCTTTGAGGAGGCTCACCGCCTGGTCCAGTGCCAGCTTCAGATTGTCGAGCTCCCTGTTGACCGCGATCCGAAGAGCCATGAATGTGCGGGTGGCGGGATGAATCCTGCCACGCCTGCTGCCCAGGACCTGCTGCACTATGTGCGCAAGTCGTAATGTGGACAGGATCGGCCTCTGTTGCACGATCCTGTGCGCGATTTGGCGGGAGTAACGTTCTTCTCCGAACTCCCACAAGATGCGAGCCAACTCCTGCTCGCTGTAGCTGTTTACGATTTCCGCTGCACTCGGCCCTGTGCTGCTGTCGAATCGCATATCGAGCGGGGCCTCCCTCTGGAAGCTGAATCCCCGCTCGGCGGTGTCCAACTGCATGGAAGATATTCCAAGATCGAACAGCATCCCGTCCGTCTGTTCGAAACCCTGATCCCGGCAGATACGGCCAAGTTCTCCAAAATTGCCTTGTGCGAGCACCACAGATTCGCAGTATGCGGCGAGCGACTGGCGGGCGTTTTCAATTGCTTCGGGATCCGCATCTATTGCGAGCAACCGGCCGTTGGGTTGTATCCTCTCCAGCAAAGCCCGAGCATGTCCACCTGCACCAAGCGTGCAGTCAACGTACCAGCCTCCAGGATGAGCGTTCAGTGCCTCCATAGCCTCAGTCACCATTACCGGGACGTGTGCTGTCGATGGCATTGAGTCTTTGCTCAACCGCCTCCCATGCTTTCCAGGATTTGTTCGGCCTGTTCCTCGGATGATGCCTTTTCCGACTTCCACAGATCCTCGTTCCAGAGCTCGATTGACTGGTTGACGCCCACGACCACGACCGACTCTCCGATCTCTGCGTGGAGACGGAGAGGATGCGGAATGGCCATACGCCCCTGCTTGTCGAATGTGGCCGAGTAGGCAGCCCCGAATATTGCTCTATTCAGCTTCCGCTGGCTTGCAGACGTCACCGCTTTCGATGCCAGCTCGTCCGCGAGCCTCTTCCACTCACCCACAGGATAGGCCCGGACACATTTCTCGGATCCCTTCGTGAGCACGACGGAGTCGCGCAGATCCCTGCGAAACTTGGGGGGTATCGGAACTCTTCCCTTATCGTCTAACTTGTAGACATACTCGCCAAAAAACATCCTCTTCCCCCCTTGTGGGGCACTATGCCCCCTTGTTCCCCATTTCTCCCCACACCCCTATTTAAAGCCCTTGAGTCAGGTTTGTCAAGTGTCTGAGGCCAAAAACGATAGTCATGGGTCGCGATTTCATTGAGGAGTTCCTTTCCGGTCGTTCCTGTGCTACAATCTTCAACTCAGTGGCAACTGTGTCTCGAGGTCGTGATGCGTATCGATATCCTGTGTCTTTTCCCCGCGATGTTCGTCTCGCCCTTCAGTCACAGTATTGTGCGGAGGGCTGAGGAACGTGGCCTCGTTGAGGTTGTCACTCATGACATCCGCGACTTCGCTCACGATCGTCACGCCACGGTGGATGACTACCCCTATGGTGGTGGCGCAGGAATGGTGCTCAAGCCGGAACCGGTTGTGGAGGGGGTGGAGCATGTGCGGCAGCTTGTGGGCACAGCGGATTCACCGGTCATCCTGCTGACGCCCGCTGGGCGTCTGTTCACACAGCGCATAGCTGCGGATTTGTCCGTACTTTCGCACTTCACTCTGGTCTGTGGCCACTATGAAGGCGTTGATGAGCGTGTGGCGGAGCATGTGGCGACTGATGAGCTGAGTATCGGTGATTATGTGCTGACCGGTGGCGAGCTGGCGGCGATGGTGATGGTCGATGCTGTGGTGCGTCTCGTCCCGGGCGTACTGGGCTCAGATCAATCGACGGTTGATGAATCGCACTCGGCAGGGTTGCTGGAGTATCCCCAGTACACCAGACCTGAGGAGTATCGAGGCTGGAGGGTTCCGTCCGTCCTGTTAACGGGAAACCATGCCGGGATTGCAGCCTGGAGGCGGAATCAGTCTATTCTAAAGACCGCCTGCAGACGTCCCGAGCTGCTGGATGACATAGCATTGAGTGACAAGGAGCGAGCATGGATATCAGAGAGCTTGTCGAACCGAAAGTAAATGAGAGTATTCCACAGTTTTCGCCAGGCGATACTGTGCGCGTTTCGCTGCGCGTGCGTGAGGGTGAGCGTGAGAGGCTCCAGCGCTTTCAAGGAATGGTGATTCGTATTCGCCGTGGAGTTGATGGAGGCCGGTTCACCGTGCGGCGCGTCACGTCCGGAGTAGGTGTTGAGTACACGCTGCCCTTCCAGTCGCCCCTCATCGAAAATGTTGAGGTGCTTCGCAAGGGCAAGGCGAGACGAGCGCGGCTATACTATATGAGAGGTCTCAGCGCCAAGCGTGCCAGGCTGAAGGAGAAGCGCGGGCCTGCAGCGTCGGCCGGGACCGAATCCACAGAGAAGTCCTCCGAGTAGCCAGGTTCTCGTTCGGGAAAGATGTCATACGCCGAGGTGGCGGTCGACGCACCTGCGGGTCGTCATACCTATTCGTATTCTGTCCCGCACGGGATTGATATCCGCGCGGGGCAGCTCGTCTGGGTGCCGTTTGGTGCTCGAACCGCCCGAGGCGTCGTCGTCTCGGTTCAGGATTACTCCCCGCACGATAATCCCAAACCGGTCATCTCCGTATCTACCGAATATGCGCTCTCTCCAGGCCAGCTGGAAGTTGGCAGCTTCATCAGTACCAGGTATCTCAGTCCGCTGTACGCAGCGCTCGCACTTTTTCTTCCCCCGGGGATTGAGCGAACACCGGCCGTCTTCTACGAGCCTGGCACTGACCCTGAAGGGGCGGATGCCGGTATGGATCGCATGCAGTTCGAGCTGCTGAGTGCGGCACGCCAGCGAGGCCGTCTGGATGCGCGCACACTGCGTTCGTTTGGGCGAGAGGCGCGGGTGCGTCGTGCGCTCGATGAGCTTGTGGGTGTCGGATTGCTGGTCCGTCGCGAGATGCCTCGCGAGCGTCGTGTTCCCCCCCGGACAGAATTAGTCGCAACGTTGCGCATGGCGATTGGTGAATCCTCGAGCTCTGAAAGAGCGCCACGGCGGAGGAAATCCCCTGTGCAGGATCGCATTATCGCGCATCTCGCGTCCGTCGGTGGCGCTGCGTCAGCATCCGAATTGCGGCAGGCGGTGGGTGCGACGGCAGTTGCCTTACGCGCGCTGGAGACTCGCGGGATGGTCGACCTGCACGAGAGACGGATCTGGCGGGAGACGATTGCGGCACGTGAATTCGGCCCGTACCCCGTTCCGTTGCTGACCCCTGCACAGTCCGACGCACTTGGGCCTCTGTTGCAGGATATTGCAGGTGGAACGTTCTCTGAGAATCTGCTCTTTGGCGTGACGGGCAGTGGCAAGACAGAGCTCTATCTGCGTGCGACGCAGATGGCACTTGACCGTGGCCGTCAGGTGGTCTGCCTCGTGCCCGAGATATCGCTGGCAGCCCAGACCGTTGAAAGGTTTGTCGCACGCTTTGCAGGTCGGGTATCGCTGCTGCATAGCGGCCTGACACCCGGACAGCAACGCGATGAATGGGATCGCGTGTTGCGCGGCGATTCTGACGTGGTCATCGGGCCCCGCAGCGCACTGTTCGCACCGGTTGCGCATCTGGGACTGGTGATATTGGATGAGGAGCATGAGTGGACGTACAAACAGGACGATGTTGTGCCCCGCTATCACGCGCGTGATGTGGCAAGAGAGCTTGCCCGTGTCAATGGTGCGGTGATGGTCCTGGGAAGTGCCACCCCGGATGTGGACACGTTTCACCGGGCAGAGACCGGTGACGTACGCTTGCTGGAGCTGCCGACACGCATCTCAGGGCGCGCGTGCCTGCCTTCGGTTGAAGTGGTCAACATGCGGAATGAGTTGCTTCACGGGAACACCAGCCTGTTCAGTCGCGCACTCTCGACGGCTATTGGTGAGACGCTCACCTGCGGAGGGCAGGTGCTTCTCTTTTTGAATCGCCGGGGAACAGCGACCCTCGTACAATGCCGCCGGTGTGCCTACGTGTTCCTCTGTCCTCGATGCTCCGTTGCACTGGCGTACCATGCGGGGAGGTGCAGCCTGCTGTGTCACCGATGTGGCTACTCACTGCGCATTCCTGAACGCTGTCCCCAGTGTCGCAGGTCTCGACTCCGCTATGTTGGTGTAGGAACCCAGCGCATAGTGGATGAGGTGCATATGCTGCATCCCGATGCCCGGGTGATTCGCTGGGACAGCGATATTTCCGCGAAGACCAGAGGTGAGTCGGGACTGCAGGATGCGGTGCGCTCCGGACAGGCCGACATCATCGTCGGCACGCAGATGGTCGCCAAGGGTCACGACTTCCCCGGTGTGACGCTTGTGGGAGTAGTGAGTGCCGATGTCGGGCTCGATGTGCCGGACTATAGGGCCTCCGAGAGAGTCTTCCAGTTGCTTTCTCAGTCAGCCGGGCGTGCCGGACGCGGCATTGATCCGGGGCACGTAGTCATGCAGACCTACGTGCCGGATAACTACGTAGTCAGAGCGGCTGCCGCCCATGACTACCGTGTATTCTATGACGCGGAGATACAGTATCGCCGTGATGCGTACTACCCTCCATACTGTACAATAGTGAGGCTACTGTACGCACACGTGCGCGAGGATCAGGCACGCAGGGAAGCTGAGAGAGTTCGGCGGGATCTGGACAACAGGATTGCCTCTCCTGACCTGCGCATCACCGGACCTGCTCCCGCGTATGTGTATCGGTTGCGTGGGCGTTACCGGTGGCAACTGACGGTGCGTGGCTTGCGACCGGTCGAGCTCGTCGAACGTCTCGACCTTCCGCGTGGATGGATCGTGGATGTCGCCCCTGCAAGCGTTGCGTAGCAGCAACCCGGGTGCGCCGTTTCCTGAGAGGAGGGACAGATGCATGTAGTAGGCATTATGGGCAGTCCCCGCAGAGACAGCAACACCGAATTGCTGCTCAACGCTGTACTGCGCGGCGCCGCCGAGCGTGGAGCGACCATTCAGAAGGCTGTGGTGTGCGAACTCAGAATTGATCCATGCACCGAATGCTATGCCTGTGCTATCGATGGCAACTGTTATATTCTCGACGACATGACTTCCCTTTACAATGATCTGGTGTCTGCGGACTGCGTTATTCTGGCTTCGCCGATCTTCTTCTACGGTCTTCCGGCCCAGGCTAAGGCGCTGGTTGACCGCTGTCAGGCACTGTGGGTGCGGCGCTACAAATTGAAATCGTGGCAGCCCGACGTGCCATCACGACGCGGGGCATTTGTCGGCGTCGGTGCCACAAAGGGGCCCA
The DNA here is from genome assembly GCA_003552125.1 of Dehalococcoidia bacterium. Taxonomy (GTDB): domain Bacteria; phylum Chloroflexota; class Dehalococcoidia; order GIF9; family AB-539-J10; genus SKVJ01. The sequence goes on from PUON01000009.1 coordinate 50,857, forward strand.
AGCTCTTCGACGGCGTGCTTCTGACTGCGAAGTACTTCTTTGACGGGATTGGCGTGTCGTTCTCCGATCAATTGTTGGTAAGAGGTATGGAAGAAAGGTCTGAGGTGGCGAATCATCCTGAATACCTCTCGAGTGCCGTCGAATTGGGAAGACGGCTCATATAGAGACATTAGAGCTGGGTAGCCCGTCAGGGGGGCGGCTACACCCTTTGGAACCGGCCTGGCAGGTACAGGGCTGTGTTTGACAGCATCCGAGCACCCAACTAGAATCCGCGGGTACGAAGTGTGGGTTCTCACCTTCGGTACGCAGAGAGGTGAAGGATGGAGGCTCATGTCTCCTCAACGTGTTCCTCGGAGGACGATTGGTGGCGTGTGATGTGCCAGGGGGTGTTGAAATCCAGGTCGTTCGCGCCTCTCTGCGCCCCACTGCGAAACGGGTATTTGACAATGACACCCCGGCACAGACATACTAATAACGGTTACCATTATTGATGTATTATGAGAAGATCCAGACAGCGCGATGCAATACTGAGTGTGGTTAAGAGCACGGACTGTCACCCTACGGCAGATTGGGTGTACCATGAGGCAAGGAGACGGATTCCAGGTCTGAGTCTTGGAACCGTCTACAGAAACCTTAAGGTGCTGTGCGAACTCGGATGGGTTCGGTGTTATGAGGGGCCCGGGGGTGTGAGCAGATTTGATGGAGCAGTGGCGACTCACCATCATTTCCGGTGTGACCGCTGTGGAGAGATGCAGGATGTAGACGCGCCGGTGGATGCGTCGCTGGATCGACAGGTTGCCGATCGCACCGGTCTTGACGTTAGATACCACGTGTTGGAGTTCAGAGGTCTTTGTGAAGGCTGTCGACTGGAACGCCGTCGCTCAAGCGGAAGTGAAGTCGAAGACCAACACTAGCATGGGAATCGAGGGGGTGTGTGTTCATGGCAGTCTTAACAGCTGGCGAGTTGTATGACATTGCATTGGGCATTGAGAAGAACGGTGTCGCGTACTACGAATCCTTGTCTCAGGCTACTGGCGATGAAACATTAAAGGGCATCTACAGCGGGCTGGCCAGCATGGAGCGCCACCATATCGAGGTATTTCAGGCGTTGCGTGCCGAAGCGGGAAGCGGTCCGGTTGTGCCGCCCGTAGATGAGGAAGAGTACGGCGCGTATCTCAAGGCGCTCATCGATTCATCGGTGTTCACGGATGATGAGGTGGCCAAGGAAATGGCAAGAAATGCATCGGGTCCAGGAGAGGCCTTACAGTTGGCGCTAGGTGCAGAGAAGGATTCGATTCTGTTCTACTCCGGAATGCGTGACCTGGTGCCACAGAAGGAACGAAACGCCGTAGAACGGATTATCAACGAGGAGAGGAAGCATA
>PUON01000004.1 GCA_003552125.1 Dehalococcoidia bacterium
AGATCGTCGTTGTCGGGCGCGCAGCCCGCGAGTGTAACAATCACCAGGCTGAGCGCGAGTATCGCGGCTGCACTTCTTCTCATCACAGGGCCTCCTTGTCCCGGGACAGCGCGGAGGGCAGGTGCCCTCGACTGTCGACCGTCATTATACCCGCTATGAAGTCGAAACATCTCTGGCCTTCCTCTCCCGTGTTTCTGTCATTCCGTCCACCCCTTGGTTACGGTGGGCAGACTCATTCTCGTGACCTGACGGATCGCCGGCATCTGTGACACCAGCATAATCACCACGCTGCATGCAGCTGCTATCACATAGGAAGCCGGGTAGATGATGACCGTGAAGGCGACGGCTTCTACGTCGGCCGCAGCCTGAGTCATAAACGCGCTGGCGATCTCGTAGCCCAGCGGCAGGCCGATCAGGATGCCAATTGCAGTGATTCCGAGGTTCTCGATGGTGATGATGCCGGCCAGTTGCCGGTCTCCCATGCCCACCGCGCGCATGACGGCGATTTCGCGCCTGCGCTCGAGGACGTTGACAGTGACGCCGTTGAAGACGATGGCGATGCCGAGGCCGAAGCTCATGGCCAGCATCACTCCGATGAAGGCCCAGAAGAAGTCCATCGATTCATCGAAGTAGTCCATGAGTACGTCGGCATCCTCGATCGATGCTACTTCCGGCATGTTGTAGATACGCTCCAGTGTGCGCGCGTCGGGCTCACCATGGAAACGGACGTATGCGCCGGTTGCCGCTCCGGGAAGCTGAAACAGTTGCTGTGCCCTGTTCAGCGACGTGTACGCCCGGCCGCCCATGGGCTCATCGACGATACCGGTGACCACCATGGTAGTCTCTCCCACCGTACCCACGAGGGGCTCGAGCAGAACGACGTCTCCCACCTCCGCCTTCAGCTTGTTTCTGAGCGGGGTGGTGAGCAGGATTCCATCGTCCGGCAACTCAGCCAGGGAACCATCCTCGAGGTACAGCCAGTACATATCTGTGCCGGGCTGCATACCCGTAACTGCGGTATCCATGACCTCATCGCCGAAGCTGATCCGATAGGGCTGCTCCAGGATGGCTTCGGCCGATTCTACCTGTGCCAACTGTCCAATAAACCGGGCAGTGGAGGCACTGCCTACGCCCTGGAAGATGATGCGGGCATCGTAGTTCGGTACTTTTTCAAATTGTCTCCACATGTGATCCATCATATCTACGAAGGAGAGGGACACGAGGATCATAGCGGTAGCTGATACGACCCCGGTTGCCATGAACAGGGTGCGGCGCCAGTTGCGAAAGATGTTTCTGAGCGGGAGCTTGAAGGTGCTGGACAGACGCGGGATGAATGGGAACAGTATCTCCAGGATTGTGCGGCGTCCAACGGGTGGTGCTGGGGGCCGCATTGCTTCAGCGGGGTGCATGCGCGAGGTGGCCCATGCGGTGACTATGCCGGCCATGACCGGCACTGTGATGCCGATCGCCACACCTATGCCCATAATCACCCACTGAGGCTGGATGTCAATGTAGGGTATGCGCAGAAAGCCGATGTAATACTCGGTCATCCCCCGGGCCAGGCTATGACCGAGCAGGGCGCCGATGAAAGAACCGACTGCGCCTGTGACCAGTGCGAATCCTACGTAGTGCGAAAGAACCTGGAGCTTGCCGTAGCCGAGCGCCCGCATCAGCCCTATCTGGATGCGCTGTGATTCCACCAGACGGCTGAGCAGAACGTAAATTGCCAGTGCTGCCAGCCCGAGAAACAGTGTGGGGAACAGAATCGCCATCTGCTGGAAGCTGTTGAGATCCTGTATGAGCATCTGGTGGCTCACCTGGTCGTCGAGCTCTACGATGTAGGCGGTGCGTACGCCATGGACGATGTCTATCTTGCGTGTACCCACGGTCACATCGTCGTTCTTCGTGCTGATTCGCCTGATGCCGTTACTGGTGAGAACGTCCTGCACCGATGCAAGGACGGCTTCCTCGTCCACACCCTCATCGAGTGCAAGGATGATCTCGTTTACCATGCCCGACATGTTGGTGAATGACTCGGCCCGGCCATGCGGCATGAAGATCACACCGAAGGTCTCCGGTGTGACGAGCGGCTCCTGGGCGCTCTTGGCGATCCAGATGAACTCGGGACTGACGGCCGAGCCCACCATCTGGAAGGCGGCCTTAATGCCGTTGCGCTCCAGCGTGATCCAGTCTCCGGGCTCGAAACCGTGATGGTCGGCGAATCCCTTCTCCAGCAGGATTTCACGTCTGTCACCGGGCGTGAAGTACGACCCATCCTGTACTTCAACGTTGTTAATGCCCGGGCGGTGGGTGGAGGGCATGGAGACGATCCGGGCCTCGACACGCTGGCCGCTCTCAAGAGCCAGGTCCAGCTTGACGTTGTCGATGATGCGTCCCTCAGCACTTACGCCGGGGATGAGATTCATTTCCCGGACGGCGCGTGCCGGCAGGTGATCCACCGTAATCCAGTAGTCGGCCATGGACAGCAGATCATACGTATACTGGTACGAAAGATAGAGGTTCTGGTAGGACTCGTATATGCCAACGAATGCGGCGATGCCGATGGCAATGATGGCGATAACGGCGCCGAACTGTGCCTTGGCGGCGAGCAGGTCCCGTAGCAGCTTCCGGTTGAGGTTACTGACAGTCACCATCGAAGTTTATCCGGGTCGAGCGGGTGCTCGTTCACGGTTATGTCCGCGATCCGTCCGTCGTGGAGCTTTACGACGCGGTCGGCGATGTCGCCGATGGGAGCATTGTGGGTCACCACGCACATTATCTGGCCCCGCGACCTGTTGAGGTCGCGCAGCAATCCAAAGATGCGCTTGCCAGTCTGGAAGTCAAGGCTGCCAGAGGGCTCGTCGCAGAGGAGGACGGAGGGGTTGGTGGCGAGAGCACGGGCGATGGCAACACGCTGATTCTCACCTCCGGAAAGCTCGGCGGGAAAATGCTTCTTACGCTCGCCGAGGCCGACTGCGTTGAGCAGCTCGACCGCCGAACGCCGATCATGGACGAGATCGGCAGCGAACTCGACGTTCTCCTGAGCGGTGAGGGTGGGAATGAGGTTGAAGAACTGGAAGATGAAGCCGATGTGGTTACGGCGGAACCATGTGAGCTTTCCCTGTGAGAGCGAGGTGACGTCGACGCCGTTAACGTTGACCGTGCCGGACGAGGGGGAATCGAGGCCGCCGATGACATTGAGAAGGGTGGTCTTGCCGGATCCGCTGGGTCCCAGAAAGACGATGAACTCTCCTGCCCAGACATCAAGGCTGACGTCGTCCAGCGCACGAACCTCGACCTTGCCCATATGGTAGACCTTGGAGACGTTCCTCAGCCGTATGGTCGGCTCTTTCGTACGTATTTGCTGCATGGTCTGTTCGAAAACAGTCACCACTGTGGGCCTCCTTGGGAAGTGACTTCCGGCGTGAAGGATAGGCACCCACTGGTGTGGGGTGCATCAGTCGTCGGTCGATACCGGCGCCTTCGTCCTGCCGATTGTGAGACCGGCGCAAGGTGTGAGCCGATGGTCATGCGTTTGACGGAGCAGGTGGCATGGCACAGGGCACTGCGGCTCATTGTGTGGATCCTGGTGTCGATCCGATACCCGTCAGCGTGAGCGTCAGATAGCCGCGCAGCATGCGACGGGCCGCCTCCAGATCAATGCCAAGGCTCATCGCAAACAGCGTCATGGGAAACACCGCGGCAGAATGGCACATCGCGGTGGCTTCCTCAGCCGTCACGTCTGCGCGAATCTGACCTAGATTCTTGTAGTGCACCGCCAGTTGATGGCATTGCTCAAGAAAACGTCGCTTGAGGTCGTACGTGTGCCGGCCATAATCGAACCGTCTGCTGATACCGAGCGCATAGAACTCGCGCAGCAGCAAAGGACTGCACCGTGTGGCGAGCCCTTCGAGATACGTCTCGAAAAGCATCGCCATGCCATCGACGATACCTGGTGGCGGATTGCGCAGTGCGGCATCGCCGTGCTCGGCCTCCTGTTGGATGAAGCGCATGAACAGTGAAACGAGGAGCTCGTTCTTGGATCCAAAATAGTTGTAGACAGTTGCGGGCCCGACTTCCGCGCGTGCTGCTACTTCCTCTATCGAGGTCTCATCGAAACCGTTCCGCCCAAAGAGGTCCCAGGCGGCGTCCATGATCGCAAGGTGCCTTCGTTCTCTCTGCCGTTCTCTGAGCGATCGCGTGGTTGGTGACATCTGGAGGTCTCTTGTATATAGCAGCCTATAAAACAATAGCGCACTGCATGCCAGCATGTCAATAACGGGGCCTTCGTCCCTAATCCGTGGATTTGAGGATGGCTGCCGCTACGAATCGTACGTGATACGTTATCACCCAGGAGGTGACGATGAGAAAGTCGTCGGATCGCCTGGGCTTCAAGATAGTCGGTGACCTGG
>PUON01000099.1 GCA_003552125.1 Dehalococcoidia bacterium
AACTGTGGCTACCAGTACAACTTCTCGAGGCCCGCTATCTCCCGCAACAGGTTGATGAAGTACTGGTACTTGGTAAAAGGCACATCCGGAGGCACGAGATGGTCGAGCGCAGGGAAGTACCCACCCGACTCAAGCAGGAACGGCACTTTGGCCATGACTTCGTCGCGCAGCACATCCGGCGTCTTGAGAAAGGCCAGCTTGTCAATGCCTCCTGCAAGAATGATCTCACTGCCATACTGCTTCCGCAGTCCCACTGCGTCGTTACCCGCGGCGCACTCGAGCGGCCAGAAGCCGTTTATGCCGGACTCGAGCCACAACGGAATCAGGTGGTTCAGGTTCCCATCGCTGTCCACGAATATTGCGTTTACTCCTCCCTCACGCAGCAGCTCGGTGACTTTCCTGTACCGGGGCACCATGAATTGCTTCACCATTCTTGGTGAGATGAGCGGCCCGGTCTTGAAGCACATGTCCTCCCAGAACATCGCACAGTCAATCCGTATATCGGCCACCACCCGCTTCACAACCTCAACTTGAAGATAGGCCATGTGTTCCATCATATCCTCGACGAGCACAGGGTCGTCATAGACGAGGTACAGCAGCCTCTCTACACCCACCCATTCCCGCAGGTAGCCGAACAAGCCGCCGACATTGAGCATGATTGGTTCGTCTTTGCTGTTGATGCGCTGCACGTAGGCGGCCCAGTCCGTCGGCCAGCGTTCCGGACTCATCGGATCGAGGCGTTTCCTGTACTCTTCCCAACTGGCCCTGTCCTTGACGGGGAAGTCGAGGTACATCGGCATCTTCTCGGGATGCTTCTTCGAGGCACGCACTTTCTGGCCGCCCGCATTGACGATAACCACGTGCTCAGCATCCTCATCCAGGACCTCGGTTTCGTACTCAGGCACGATTGGCGGGATGCCATACACGTACGGAACACCGTCCACGTCTATGGTCTTGTCCATGAAGAAGCCGAGGTTGATCTCCCGGAGCACCCTCACGTGGTCGAGGCGGAAATACTCGCCGCGAAAGCGTGGCTGCCTGATCTCGGGCGGAGCGCCCTGCGCAACCCACTCGTCGAGCGTCTCAGTCCAGAAGTCGTGGAAATAGGGGGTGATGAGCATCAGATCTCCAGGTCGCTCGAACTCGCAGATGCCCCGGAACCGTTCTCTACCATTCGTTTCCATAGATGCCCACCTCTCTGACCGATTGTAAAGGGCCATTATAGACAACCGGATTCACTATGGGACACTCCTGATTCATCTTCGGGTTAGTAGTTTGCGTCAGGAGACTATCATTTGAGGGGGGCGCCATTGTCAAGACTGGACCGGGGCAGGTTCAAGGTGGCATTGTGCTATCGCATTCCATGCTTCCCGGAATGCCGTGCCGTGTGTGCCGTCTCGTCATCACTGTCCCTCTGCCTCGACAGTCAGCTGCCGGAGTGATTGTATGGCGTCGCCACGTTGGGGTACCACTCATTATGATCCAACAGGTGTCCTTCGGTAACCGTTTCTATTCACGCAATACGGACGCCCGACTCTGAACCGCCAGGCAATCAGCAGCACCCCGGCAGGTCAGCCCGGGTGTCCATAGAAGCCCGGTGAGCAACCCTAAAGTGTCTTCCAATCCGAAAGGAGACGGCGGTCACCCTGTTCGCTCGACCCGTCACCGCAACAATCTCAGTCAACAGTCTGCCTCGTTCCGAACGCCCTGCCTACCTGCATCCCCCCTCCATCAGCTTCAGGTACTTCCGTCTTTCATTAATGCTCATCCTCTCGTCACTTCGCATGGGCCCTTAGTAACATTTCTAAATGAGTGAACCCTGCCGCCCCCGTAACAATTTGGATGAGCGAATGCGGATGGTCGACAGGACCGTGGTACCTTGTTACACTCCTGCAGATGGCGGGGTGGCGTCCGGTTCGGTTCATGTCGTGAATTCGCACTGTGTGTTGGCTTTGAGGGCCATCCTCAACGTGGATTCCCGTGTGCGCCACTGCAACCGGGCACAATGCAGCCTTTGGGTCTCCTGGCTGGCTGGGCGGCCCGCTTATCAACGGTACGCGGAGATCGAAGCACGGCTCCCAGTTGCAGCATGCATCCAGCCGAGGCGCCCTGGCGTGAACCGGCGCCGGCGATCAAGACGCGTGCCCATGCCGTAGTCCCGAAGAGTCCCAAGGAGGGTGAACCAGTGAGTGAGTCTGAGAAGTGTCCCTGTGTGAACTTGGAGTGTCCAAACCACGGAGACTGTGGAAAGTGCATAGGTCACCACGTGCACCTCGGCAACTTGAACTACTGTTCCTTCTATACGATTTTGCCCGCACTGGAGCAGGCGATTATCGCCGACCCCGGCTCGCCTGCTGCGGTCACTTTGCAGCAACTGGTCGATCGCAGATTGCAGGTGTATGGAGAACGGATGACGAAGCATGGTCTGTCTGAAGACAGACAGGCAGAGCTTCGACGCCGGAGAGGAGAGCACACCGACTCTTAGGACACCGCACTTTGGAGCTAAGGCTTACGCCAAACCCGGTAGATACGTGTCAAGCGTTTCACCGGCCAATATCACGGCTGAGGTGACCTTACTTCCGAAATCAATCTGCCTCATAGCTGCCGTTATGTCACGCAGACCGAAGAATGGTGAGGCATCGGAAAGCCGGGGAAATCTCCACGCGAATTCCGCATCTTCGCACGGCCTGTCTGCAGGCGTGCAGGGGATGATTCGGGTCGTGACGCTATGCTCACACATGTACTCATAGTCATTCATTTGTATGCTGGCTTGAGACACGGCCGGTCCTGCGATGACAGCGCAGGCAGGGGGCCGGTGCGTCGCACTCGTGACTTCCCGCGGCAGGGCAGCCCGGTCCACTTCGCGACTTGACAGCCTGCTCATCTCACGGCTACCGTGGTATTCCCTCCTCTTGAATCCAGCCCATTGGTGGCACGATGACCGTAAGAATTGTTACTGACAGCACCGCCGACCTCCCCGAGGAAGTCGTGAAGAGCCTTGGGATTACGGTCGTCCCCCTCCTGGTGCATATTGGCGATGAGACGTTTGAGGACGGGGTCACCATTTCGACGGATGGTTTCTACAATCTCCTGACCACCGGCGATGTGTTCCCCAAGACCTCAGCACCTTCTTCGGGAATGTTCATCGAGGCATACCAGCGGTTGGCACAGGAGACAGATGAGATCGTCTCTATTCACATGTCGACCAGGCTGAGTGCCACACATGCGGCCGCACTGGTGGCCAGGGATGGAATCGATTCCCCCACACGTATCGAGGTTATCGACTCCCTCTCGGCATCAATGGGTTTGGGCCTGTTGGTCATTCAGGCAGCAGCTATGGCAAGAGATGGTGCCGGTCTTAATGAGATCGTGAGCGTAACTGAGTCCTGCATCCCCCGAACGCAGTTCTTTGGAGTGCTCGACACGCTTGAGTACCTCCACAGGGGTGGCCGGCTTGGACATGCGGCATCATTCCTCGGCTCAATGCTGCGCCTCAAGCCGATCCTGTGCCTGCGCGATGGGGTCGCCTACCCGGTGGAGCGAGTCCGTGGCCGTGAGCAAGCCATCGACCGCCTCTGCGAGATGGTAGGCAGTCAGGGAGCCATCAGGCATCTCGCAGTGGGATACACCACCGGCGAACGGGACATGGAGTCGCTCGTCGAACGGTTGACACAGTTCTTCCCCGACGATCAGATCGTGCGCACCCGCGCGGGTGCGACCATGGGAACCTATCTTGGACCGGGAGCCCTCGGGGTCGCGCTCATCACAGCCGAAGAGCCCGAGTGATCAGCAGCTGATGATTCCCCGCGGCCAGGCAGTAACCAGCCACGGTCCGATGTTCGAATTCATACGTGCCACGTGTCCGCTACCACACCTGCCATCGTAATGTCATGAGATTGAGCATACGCGCCAGCCCACCCGCACAGCAGGAACCCTCTCAGTGTGGCATGCCTCCGCGTGCACTCCCGGCGGCACACTCGAACGCCGCTGGAAGGTGCTACAGGTAGGCCGGAATTGGGCGCTACACGCTGAGGGATCAGTCGCCGCCGTTCAAACGCCGCAGGCATCTCGTTTCTGTCTCATGACTGCAAATGCCTCCTGAGGTGGCCCCGGCAATCCGGACAGGGGTCTCAAGTGGAGCTCTGCTTCAGGGCAAGGAGTTGTGCGACATCCGGCCGTACAGACCGACCGCAAGCACGGGCGACCGGGGAAATCGCGACACCACAGAACTACTGCGGTATAATCGGCAGCACTACACGTGCTATCAGAAAGCGTCCACACGAAGCGTATCGGCCTGCTCCTGCAGCGACTGCCGGAGGCGTGCTGGCTGGCAGTGGTGGGTCTGCTGCCACTGTTCTTCCTGAACAACGTGAT
>PUON01000005.1 GCA_003552125.1 Dehalococcoidia bacterium
ATGCCCAGCAGCACGTATTGGCCGTACGCCTGGGTCCACGCGGTGAAGCTCATCAGCGCCCTCGTTGGTGCGGGCAACTCGGCGCCGAACGAGGCGTACAGTCCAGCGAAGGAAGGAAGGACGTAGCCGACCATTATGCCGATGACGGCGAACGCAACCAGTAATACGATGATGGGGTAGGTGAGCGCGTTCTTGACGCTCTTGCGCGTCACGTAGCTGCGCTCCATGTAGTCCGCGGCACGCCTGAGAACCGTCTCAAGTGTTCCCGTCCTTTCACCCACCGCCACCAGCTTGGTGTACATGAGGGAAAACACGCGCTTGTGTTGCGCCATAGCCTCGGACAGTGGAAGCCCGCCGCGCACGCTCGTGACTACGTCACCCAGTATCCGCCTCAGCGCCTTATTCTCCGATTGCGCACCAAGCAGCTCCAGAGATGTCACCGCATCCGTGCCGGACGCGAGCAGCAGCGCGAACTGCCGTGAGAACATGATGATCTCCATGGGCTTCACCTCAGGGGTGAGGCTCATGTTCAGCTTGCTGTCCGGGCTGATCAGGCGTGTGACCTCTTTGAGGCTGAGGACGTTGAAGCCACCATAGGCGAGCACGTCTATGGCCGCCGTCTCGCTGGAAGCATTCAGCTTTCCCTTGACGATCCGGTTGTCTTCCGTTCGTGCGACGTACTGGTATTCCATGGCTCGTTTACTCTATGAAGTACGCGTTCCTCAGTACTTCCGACGGCGTGGTGATGCCCTGCTGCACCTTGCGCATACCGTCCTTCATCAGGGGGATCATGCCATCCTCTTCCGCCTGCTGTCTTACCTCGGTGGTCGATGCGCCCTTCAGTATCATCATGCGCACCTTGTCGCTGATGGCCAGCACCTCGAACATGCCTATGCGTCCCCGGTAACCCGTATTGGCACAGAGGTCACAGCCCCTGCCGTAGCGAAATTTCTTGCGGTGTTCCCCCATCTCGTTGTGATACGCGAGCTGCTCCATCAGCGTGCCTTCCCGCTCAATCACGCAGTCCGGGCAGATGCGCCGCGCCATCCGCTGCGCCACCACGCCGATGACCGATGATGACACCAGGAACTGCTCGATCCCGAGATCGAGCAGGCGGAACACCACGCCCACCGCGTCGTTCGCGTGCACTGAGGATAGCACGAGATGTCCCGTCAGCGCAGACTGGACCGCGATGCGCGCCGTTTCTCCGTCGCGGATTTCCCCCACGAGTATCGTGTCCGGGTCCAGTCTCAGTATGGAACGCAGGCCGCCGGAGAATGTCAGGCCCGCCTTGGGGTTGACCTGGATCTGGATGATATTCGGGAAGCGGTACTCCACCGGGTCTTCGATGGTGATGATCTTCTGCGTGGTTCGGTCCATCTGGTTGATAGAGGCGTACAGCGTGGTTGTCTTGCCCGAGCCGGTGGGGCCGCTGACGAGGATCATGCCGAATGCCACCTTGAGCATGTTCTGGTACTGGGCGAGAGCCTCCTTCGAGAAGCCGAGATGGGGGAGGTCTATGATGCCGAGCGACTTATCCAGCAGGCGCATGACGGTGGCCTCTCCGTGAACCGTGGGAACCGTGGCCACGCGGACGTCGATCTCCCGGCCCTTGGTATCCGTCGAGAACTGGCCGTCCTGCGGCCTCAGATGGTCCGCGATGTTCATATCGGCGAGGATCTTGACGCGCGACGTCAGCGGCAGGTGTATCTTCAGGGGAAGCGACATCACCTCCTGCAGCGTGCCGTCCACCCGGTAACGGACGCGCAGTCTGTCCTCCTGTGGCTCAAGGTGGATGTCCGAGGCACGGGCCTTGGCTGCCTCGTCCACGATGAGGCGAAGCGCGCCGGCGACGGGTGTGTCTTCAGCCGCCTCCATGAGCGACTGCTCATCCATCTCCCTGGACTCATATCCGGGCAGACGTGAAAGGTGGTCCTGGATGTCACCGAAGGCCCCACGGTAGTTCATATCGATGGCGTCTATGACCTCGCGCTCCGCCGCGCCTACCGGCTCTATCCGCCTGCGGCTCTGCAGGCCGAGGGCCTCCAGTGCGAAGATGTCCGAGGGGTTCGCCATGGCCACCTGGAGCACGTCGCCGACTATGGCCAACGGCATCGCCTTGAAGCGACGGGCCATAGACTCGGGTATCAGGTTGAGCACGCCGGGATCGGAACGTGAGCGTATGACGCGTCCTGCGGCACCCGGCTCTGCAAGTATCTCCTCAACCACGTCCTGCAGGATGGGGCCGGTGCGTATGACGGCGCCCGGCTGACTGTCCTCGTCCGATTCCGCTTCGGCACTCAGTGGCGGCTCCGCTCCCTCTTCGCCCCCGGTTTCACCCGGCACACGAATCGTGCGGATGCGCTGCAGGTCTGCGAACTGCTGCGCCTCCGGGGTCAACTCTCCGTGGATGAGGAGCATCTTCTCAAGGATTCCTGCATCGTACGCCTTCGCATCGAAGACCGAGACACGGCTGAGGGTTACGTGCCGCGCATCGATCCTGTCCATGCAGAGGCGGTGTGTGACGAATCCGTCGTCGAACGTGGCCAGCGCATCGAACGTGTACTCCGCGCCGGACCGACCCTGCATCTTCGCGTTTCTGGTTATCCTGTAGCCAAGCGCCGCCAGAGAGTCCATGACGTCCGTGGTGCTGTTCCAGGCGGTCAGGCTCCTGCTCTCCGGAAGCGAGTCCGGAAGCGGAGTCTCCAGGAACTGCTCCAGGTCATCGCTGTTGAACAGATGGATGCGCTGGTTCACCGTAAACCTGGTGGCAACCTCATCGAGCGCGGGAAATGCCAGGAAGACCTTGTCACGCAGGCCGCAGTCGTAGCACTTGTCGTCGAAGCCGAACACGGCACCGAGGCCGAGAGGGCTTCCGTCGGGAGACTCGGCTATCTCGATGGCGATGGTGTAGGTCATGAAGCCGTCGTCCCGTACGGCGACCATGTCGAAGCGGTGAGTCGCGCCGGACTTGCCGGTGCGTTCGACGCCTTCGCCGTCCGTGTGCACGGTGTAGCCCTGCTGCTCCAGCCGCTCCACGAAGCGGTCGATTGTGGCCTGAACGGAACTGTCCGTAAGTGGCTTCATTTCCCTGATAATAACATAACTTCCAATACGTGAAACACGTTCCACGCCTATTCGTGACAGTACTATGGTCAGGTGTTCTACCGTTTTTCGTGGCGAATCCGCTGGATACGGTCGTGATTTTCCTCGGTTCACGTGCGTATGGCTCATCCCTGTTCAGGGCACCTCGGTTGAAATGATGTCGATTCCTGTTGACAAAGCTGAGCGACGCTAAGACAATGGGACTCAATGGCCAGGAGACTGGTGTCCTCGGTTGTCGCCCTCATCCTCTTCCTGTCGTGCTTCTCCGGCGTACTCCTGCATCCCGGAATGGTTGCGGCCCAGTTCGAGCCTCTACGATGGTCGCCCATCCGCACGCCCAGTGACGAGGACTTCATGGTGGTCACGCCGTCCGAGGTGAGTGCGCTGGCACTCGGCTCTTCAAGTGTCTGGTACGCCGCCGATATCCCGAACGAGAAGTTGTATAAGACCGAGGATGGAGGGATTACGTGGGATGATGGGATCCTCGACAATCTTCTGGATACGGAGCCAGTTGCGCCGCAGATACCCGTGTGGGAGCTGGCGGTAGCGCCGGATGACGAAGACTTCGTGCTTGCCGTGACCGATGATCGACAGAGGATATACGGGTCCGTCGACGGAGGGGAGGAGTGGGTGCACGTGACCGATGGTGCTGACTGGGGGGCATCGCTGCAGATAGCGAGTGTTGCGATCTCTACTGAGAACGGAAATGGCAAACGCGACCTTGCGGTTGCGACGCGTGATCCTACTGATGGAATTACCGATGGTGATGTCTGGATTGCCCAGGATGTGCTGAGTGGCCCATCCTTTTCATTGATCTCCTGGGTGTCGCAGGGCCTGGATATGGACGTCAGCAGCGTGGCGTTCTCGCCCAACTACTGGAACGACAGAATTGTCCTGGCGATTGTGAGCGACGACGAAGATACCTACCTGGCGACCGGGCGGCGTGACTTCGCCCTCAACCAGACGTATTGGGACGAAGTGCTCCCGAACCACATTCCAGTGCGACACTCCGATACCGGAAACATTTCTCCGGCGGAAGATGAACTCATCTACTCGTCTATCGTCGTGCCGCCCACCTACGATGGCGACGAGGCTGCGCGTCGCCGGGTCTATGTCGGCTATGCATCCGACCTGGATCCTGGCGATAGTCCGGATGACGTGTACCGTGTGGACAACGACAGTGTGAGGTGGCTTGGACTATCCGGTTGGCTGAACCGTTCGGTTTCGGTGTTCTCGATGGCGCTTCGTGGTAACGTGCTGATGGTCGGC
>PUON01000138.1 GCA_003552125.1 Dehalococcoidia bacterium
GCCTGCCTTTGCCCCACCATATCCGCAGACTCCGGTACGAGGTCAGCGCACTCAGAATCCGAGAGCCTTGTCCACTATGTTCTCCAGCGGCTCACCGCGCACATACCTCTCCAGGTTCTGGCAGAACAGCTCAGTGGCACGCGGGTCATAGTCCTTGATATCTCCGGAATTGTGGGGGCTGAAGATCAGGTTGTCCAACGTCCACAGCGGACTGTCAAGTGGCAGTGGCTCCTCGGCATAGACGTCGAGGGCCGCGCCCGCCAGCGCGCCGGATCTCAGTGCTGTCGCCAGTGCGTCCTCGTCGACGATGTTGCCTCGAGACACGACGATCAAGCGTGCGTGCGGCTGCATCAGCGCAATCTCATGCTTGCCAATCATTCCTCGAGTCTCGTCAGTAAGGGGTACGCAGACCACCACGAAATCACTTGTGGACAGCAGTTCTCCCAGCCCATCGTTCCCGAGTGTTCGGTCAAGGCATCCTTCTGGATCGTATGGCCGGTCAGTGCGGTCCACCGCTGCAACGTGCATGTTGAATGTCATGCACACGCGACATACCGCGCGACCGATTCTTCCGTAACCCACAATGCCAACTGTCTTGGACTCAAGCGTGTCAACAGGAAACCACTCCCACCGGCGGGTCTGCTTCTGCCGGAAGCACCTGGGTGTCTCCTTCACGAACATGAGCATTGCTGCAATTACGTACTCTGCGATGGCGCTGTCGTGAAACCCGGACATGCTCGTCAGGACTATCGGGCTTTCCCTCAAAGACCGATCCTCAAGTATGCCGTCCACTCCGGTGAAGTACGCCTGCAGCCATCGGAGCTGCGGCGCGCGGGCTGTGAGGTTGGGTGGCAGGCGGTGGGAGAACATGACCTCAGCGGTGGACAGGGCCTGGTCTACTCTCGCGCTGGCTTCGCTGTCGCCCGCTTCCGCCGGCTTCAGGTCCTGCGATACATCTACTACCGTGATGCGCGGATGCGTCTGTGCAATGCGATCTATGAGCCCCGCGTCCAGCGGAATCGTCACCACCACAGTGATCCTGTTATCGGCACCCGCAGTACGCTGCAATGTCGTCTTCCTGTACGTGACTTCACGCGTTGAACGATTGGCGCATCCGAAATCGTACAGGGAAAGGTATATCGAGACAACCTCGCGAGCGAGGAGGAGTTGAGTCTCACCCGGGTCAGTCCAAGTGTGAAGAGGAGTCCTTTGGTGGATCGACGACAAGAGAGGAGGGCACTGAACGCCACGCTAGCGATGCACTTGTGGTGCTGTAGGAAGTCGGGGGTTGCAGGTCAGGCAAGGTCGTCTTGCGTGGTGGGCGGTACTGGACTTGAACCAGTGACCTCCTGTGTGTAAGACAGGCGCTCTAACCACTGAGCTAACCGCCCGCGGTGTCGATTGTGGGAGAGAGGAGAAGAGAAAGCACGCCCGGTGGGATTTGAACCCACGGCCTCAGCCTCCGCAGGGCTGCGCTCTATCCGCTGAGCTACAGGCGCATGGCTACTATGGTGCCGAAGGAGGGACTTGAACCCTCATGCCCGTAAGGACACTACGCCCTGAACGTAGCGCGTCTGCCATTCCGCCACTTCGGCCTCTATATCTCCTCCGTCTGGAACTCGCCGGAACCCAGCGACACGAATACCAGTGCCAGAAGTCCCGGCAGGTTCAGCGTCACGAACGCGCAGATGGCGCCTGTCAGTGCCATCCCGAAGCTGGACCTCTTCAGGGCAGAGATCCCTCCAATGATGGCAAGTATGCCCAGCGCCACCACGATGATACCCACGATGAGCAATGTTGTAGCCGCGGTGGCTACAGGGAGCATCTCTCCCATCTCGGGGAAGTACGGGACGTTGAGGTGCCACAGGTCCATCATGAATGTGGTCACCGCGATGAGCATCGCCCCGGTCACTACCTGGCATATCCCGACGATAATGCTCAGGATTCCGCCAGCGCTCAGCAAGCCGCCCCTGTCACCGTTCCCTGCCATGGCTACTCCTCACGATCGTGCGTTGACACGTAACTATACCGTCGGAGGCCGCAAAACGCAAGACGAGCGATCGTCCCGCACGATTGGCAATCCGGCGTGCCGTCGCCGGTCGAAACCGATGATTCCGGCAACGACAGACATAGTGTAGCTACAATCCGGAGGCCACGCCAGTCATTCGACCTCACCATACCGCAGGAATTGCCGCAGGCCGGAGCCTCGCAGGATGGACCATATCAGGGGCATCAACAGCACGAATCCCACCGCCTCCGATATCAGCGCCGAGGGATTCTGTGCCGGGGTGGCGAGCATCCTGGATAACCAGACCTCCGGCGTACCTCCCTGAGGCAGAGAGCCGACGAACGGCCAGAACAACACTGATGGAGCCCGCCACATGGAATCCAGCAACAGGTGCATCGCTGCACCGTAAGTGAGCACCAGCAGCCAGTTTCTCTTACGTGCGCGATAGAGCCACGCGCCCGCCAGTCCGATGGCAAGTACGAACAGCAGCGAATGGCCAAACAATCGTCCGGTGCCGTAGACGTCGGGAAGCACCAGCAATCCCAGGGGCTTGTCGATGATATCCGGAAGAAGAGCGCCGAGGAAGAGCACCCTGAGGTCGATTCGCTGCGACAGGGAGTGAACCTGCCCGCGGATTCGCATGCCGGGGGTCTGATCGCTGCGCTCAGTGTTTCTGGAGCGCGTGCTGAGCGAGTGGGCGGTCAGTGCGACCCCGAATGTGATGCCCGCGTGTCCTAATGTGAGCATGGCTGTGGTGGGTTGCTCCGCGCTACGGACTATACTAGCATGTAGTGTTTGACTACGGGTGACCAGAGCGCACCGTAATCCACATGAATGATCTCTACGATGTCGCGGTGATAGGTGCGGGACCTGCGGGCAGCTACTCTGCTGCGTTGCTTGCGTCGTCCGGGCATCGCGTGCTCGTCCTCGACCGGCAGCGAGCGCCGGAATTGTCGCCCCTTTGCACAGGGATCGTCGGCGTGCCCTATGTTCAGATGATGGGCCTTGACGATGACCTGGTGCTGGCGCGGGCGAGCTCGGCGACCGTTTATTCCCCACTTGGCAGGCAGTTGCGGGTGGTTTCCCCTCGCGTGGAGGCCTGTGTCCTTGACAGGGCGCTGCTCGAACAGCGTCTTCGGAATAGGGCGATGAGCGCAGGCGCAGAGATGGTCGAGGGAATCACGGTCTCTCACGCCGACAGAGAAGCAGGCCGGTGGCTGCTTTCGGGCGTGCGTGACGGTTGCCGTGAATCGGTCACGGCGCGCGCAATGATCCTTGCCTGTGGCGTTGGCCCCGAACTTGCGCAGCAGGCGGGGCTTGAACCCCCTCGCAGGTTTCTGGTGGGCGCTCACATGGAGATGGAAATGGATGGAGTCGCCGAAACGGAGGTGTACTCACTGTCGGACCTGGCGTCGGGTGCGTTCGGATGGCTGGTCCCGGTTGGTTCAAACCGGGTTCGTGTGGGAGTGCTCGCCTACAGTGGGGCCGTTTCACTGACGAGGCAGTTTCTCGAGCGCGCCGAGAACAGGAACCGGGTCAGGTCTTCCCTCACTCCACTGCTGCAGCGCCCGGTACCGTTGGGAGGTGCATCGCGGACCGTCGCGCACGGAGTGGTTTCCATCGGCGACGCAGCCGGACAGGTGAAGTCCACGACCGGTGGCGGACTCTATTTCGGTGCGCTCGCGGCACGGCATGCGGCCGATGTGCTGGGAACGGCGCTGGATAAGGATGACCTCTCCGCCCGGGCGCTCATGCGGTATCAGCTTCGGTGGCGCAAGCAGCTCGTGCAGGAGATTGAGCGTGGCATGCTGGTGCGCCGTGCCTACAATCGAATGTCGCCGCAGCGGGTTGATGACATCATCCGCTGGGCCGCCGGCACGGGTTTAGCGGAGAGGGTGCTGGGCTCCGGGTCGTTCTCCTTCGACCGTCATACGAGCACCTTGTTCTTCGGCCTCATCCGGGCTGTTCCATGGTTGCTGCGGCGAAGTAACACCCCGACCCCGGAGGTGGACGCATGACCGATGCGCGAAGAATCCCCCGCCATGTGGCAATGATTATGGATGGCAATGGCCGCTGGGCGCGGGCACGGGGACTGCCAAGAGCAAAGGGGCATGAACAGGGTGTGGAACGGATCCGTCCTGTCGCGCTTGCCTGTGCCGGGCGTGGCGTGGAGTACCTCACGCTTTACGCCTTCTCCACCGAGAACTGGCGTCGTCCCAAGAGGGAAGTTCGTGCCTTGCTGCGGCTTCTCACCAAAGCGATGGGCAGAGAGGGCGAGGAGTATCGCAAAGACAACGTAAGGCTGCGGCTTGTGGGCAGTGTTGAACGACTCGACTCCGCCCTGCAGGACCAGGTGCACAAGGCAA
>PUON01000163.1 GCA_003552125.1 Dehalococcoidia bacterium
ACGCTTCTCAGAGGATTCACTCCGAGCGAGTTCTGCGCGCAAGCGAACAGCGCTACCGTCGGGCTTTTGAACAGTCGACGGAAGCGCTCTACATCGCTGCGTCTGATGGAACCATAGTTGAGGCCAATCAGAGATGGCTTGAGATCTTCGGCTACTCTCCCGATGATCTCCCCGGACTGCGCATCTCTGACATGTATGCCGCCGAACATGATTGGAACCCTGAAGGATACAAGGCTTCCGAATCCGCTATCACCCACGATGATGTGAGGTTGCGCAAGAAAGATGGAACGGTGATCTTCGGGCAACACAGTGTGTCTACAATGGTAGACATGTCTGGCAATAGAGTCGGCTTTCAGGGACTCGTGCGCGATACGACTGAACTCAGGCTCGCGCAGGTGCTGGAGCGACAGGAGCGAATGTTCGGAGAAAGACTGATGGAAACGAGCCCGGCCTGTGTGCTGGTATTCAATGCTGAGGGTGTTGTCATTTTCGCCAATCACGAGACCGAGCGAGTCTTGGGAATCGAGAGAGAGCACATCATCGGCGCTTCACCTGCGAGGCAGATCAATTGGCTCGATTCCAACGGCAATCCGCTTACTCAGGCGCAGAGTCCCGTTACCACTGTGTTGCGGACAGGGAACCCCATTTACGGTGTGGAATGTGGGGCGAACCTTCCTCTGGGCAAGCGTATACTCTCGGTTAGTGCTGCTCCACTCTTCGGTGATGGCGATGAAGTGACTTGCGCTGTCACCACAGTCGAGGACATCACTGAACGCAAGGCTGTCGAAGATTCGTTACGAGACTCCCTTTCAGAGCGGGCGACACTGCTACGCGAAGTGTACCATCGGGTGAAGAACAACCTTGCGGCGATTATCGGTCTGACAGAAATGCGGCGACGAACGACTGATGATCCGCAGGTGAGTGCTGCGCTTGCTGATCTGGCGGGGCAGGTGCGCTCGATGTCTGTTGCGCACGAACTCCTCTACCAGTCGAAGACACTCAGTCCGATAGATATGAACAAGTACTTGACAAAGCTGATTGGCCAGTTGCCCGATGGATACAGGGGCCGGATGAAGGTTCGTATCGCTATCGATGCAGATGATGTTGCCCTGAACATGGAACAAGCGGTGCCACTGGGCATGATCGTGAATGAGCTTGCTATGAACTCTCTCAAGCATGCCTTCCCTGACGGAAAGACGCTGGATGGCTCGGACGATTGCGAGATCTTCGTCTCGCTGAAACGTGATGCTGCAATGTATGTTCTGGATGTCCGCGATAACGGCTGTGGTATACCACCGGGATTGGATTGGCGGAACGCTTCGACCATGGGACTCCATTTGATGAGAATGCTTGGAGAGCATCAGTTGCAGGGAAGACTGGATATGGATGGTACATATGGAACGCATTTTCAGCTTTGCTTTGCGGTGAAAGACGATGCGAGGAGTTAAGCAATGGCAGGGAACTTGATCCTGATTGTTGAAGACGACGCCATCATTGCTTCGATGCTGCATGGCATGCTTCTTGATGCAGGCTATCGAGAGTCTGTGGTTGTTCCTTCTGGTGAGGCGGCGATCGAAGCGGTTGCAACGCACTCCCCAACGCTTGTATTGATGGATATCAAGCTGGCCGGCCAGATCGATGGAGTTGCCGCGGCTCAGCGAATACACGAAGTCTGCGACGTTCCAATTGTGTATCTCACGGCGTACGCGGAGGATCAGTTGCTTGAACGCGCCAAGGCGAGTGCGCCGTATGGGTACCTGGTTAAGCCGGTTTCCGAACGCGAGTTGAAGGCTACTGTTGAGATGGCACTGTATCGCAGTGGCCTTGACCGTAAGCTCGCTGAGAGCGAACGGGCTTTGAGGGAAGCACACGAGTTGTCCACTGCTTTGCTCGAACTGGGAGGGCGAAGTGGTGAGGCAATTGTCATGTTGCAGGACGACGATCATCGTGAAGGCTTGTGTATCTACGCAAATGAATCATTTAGTCGAATCTCGGGCTTCAGTGCCGGGGAATTGCAGGAGGTTTCGCTCTTCGAGCTTATTCATCCGCGTGACCGTGCAGTCGCATTGCGGGATCACCAGCGCAGAATGAAAGGAGAGGATCTGTCCGGTTACACGGAGATGACGTTGATGAACCGTGGTGGCCAGGAGGTTCTTATCGAGTGCACGTTTGCACGGTCCTACTTCCGCGGCGTTCCTTCAGATGTTGGGTACTTGCGGGAAATCAGCACACGCAGAATGGCAGAGGAACAGCGACTAGTCGATGATCGATTTCTGGCGCTCGGTAATCTGACCGCAGGGATTTGTCGAGCACTTGATGGCCACCTGTCGGCTGTCAGCGAGTGTTGCGAGGCGTTGGCTGCTGCAACAGACCTCCCCTGCGAAATCGAGGAGCTCGTGCACGTAGCCTTGCCTCATGCGAAACACTGTTCTGCCTTCGTTCAGATTCTACGGGAGTATGTGGATGACCACGATGAAGCTGGCTTTCCTGTGGACGTGAATCAGGCTATAGAGACCTTGCTTGAGCTGCGAAGCATCACTTGCGCACCTGTGAACATTCATGTGAAGAAATTGCTGAGAACTGATGTGCCACTGGCGAGTGTCAATGGGTACAGGTTCAGGCAGGTGCTCCTCAACCTGATCACGAATGCGGATTACGCAATGATGCAGTCGAATTCGGCAGGGACCCTCTCTATCTCTACAGAGTCTCACTCAGATTTCGTTCGTGTAATGATCGTCGATGATGGGCCCGGGGTCACTGCGGGCCAGGCGGACGGACTGTTGGGGCCTTCGATGCTGTCTACCGTAATGCTCGGCGGCTTAGGTTTGAGTTTAGGCGTATGCCGGAACATCGTTGAATCATGGGGCGGCACACTCAGCGTCGAGTGGCTGCCGGGCAAGGGTTCGACTTACCGGATCGATCTGCCAGCGGACAAGGGCGATTCCGATTAGAGTTCCTGGCGGTCAGAATTGGTCGTTACGCAACGAGCTTTGCTTTGGGGGATTGCTGATCCGTTCCAGTTGTGCCACTACGGATGCACCCTGCGGGTCTTTGTCATGAGACTTTTTAGGCCTTCCCTGTTGGCCTTTTGGACCTTATCAACGTGTTTTTTCAATGTGATACTGTCACAGAAACGCTGGAAGTGAGATCGCCGAAAGGAACGGATTTATGGTTATGGTTAGAGGTAGCGCGTTTGCTGAGCAGTCAGCCGGTCGGGAAGACGGCGAGAGTCCGGTCCGTGTTCTTATCGTAGATGACCACGAGGTAGTGAGGGAGGGATTGCGGCGCATTCTTGGTACAGACGATTCCATTTCCATAGTTGGGGAGGCTCAGAATGGAGAGGAGGCGATCGACCTCGCCGTCAACCTCGAACCTGACGTCGTCACTATGGACATCAAGATGCCCATGATGGATGGCATAGCAGCAACTCGAGAGATCAAGAAACGAGTTCCTGGCATGGCGGTGGTTGTGCTTACCCTGTTCTCTGACGGCTATGTGAAGGATGCTATTGAGGCCGGCGCATCCGGCTTCGTACTCAAGGATAGCCCTGCGGCTGCGATAATCGATGCAATACATCAGGCCAACGACGGGCATTATCCGCTCTCACCCTCACTGGTCAAAGAGATGATGTCGCAGTTTGCTGAGTTGCTACGGGATAACAGGGGGACGGCGCTCACAGAGCGTCAGCGGGAGATCTTGAGGCTTATAGGCGAGGGGCATAACAGCAAGGAGATTGCGGAACGGGTCTTCATCGGACCATCCACAGCCAAGCGAGAGATCAGGCAGATCATGCAACGGTTGGGTGTGAATGACCGTGCCCAGGCAGTATCGGTCGCAATTCATCAACGGCTTATCTGAGCCGCTGTTGTAGTCTCGCTGGCTGGCGTGTGGCTGTCGCGGTGCTTTGCTCTTGTGCCGTTCCACGATGGCTGTCCCACTGTTAGCGAATGCCCGTGTGGGAGTTCGTGCAACTCCGGGTGCATGTGCACATCGTTGTTCGATACTGCGAATGGAGGGCACTTTGGTTACGCAGTATGCCTGCTTACAGGCAGTAGTCGGAGTGCGGGAGCTCTGCTGTACGGGAAACGCCTACATGCAGGGGATACATGATCACTTGTGACATCTGGTGTTGCCCAGACTGGTGTGTTGCAGGTGCAGTGTGGTCTGGTAACATAGGAAGGGGAATCGTTATGTACCAACAACTGAAGAGGGGAATAAGGAGTAATTGTGGAGAGGTCGTCGGGTGTGGTGTCCCCATCGTGGGCGCTTACGTGTGGCGGCGTCGCAACACTATTGTTGCGTAGTGTCCGAATGACTCTGAGTCTGATACGATTGGTTCA
>PUON01000117.1 GCA_003552125.1 Dehalococcoidia bacterium
AGAAACCTCTGCTCGTGTTCTTGAGTACCACGGGACACGTGAAATCCTGTGGGAATCTGGGGGGACCACCCTCCAAGGCTAAATATTGCTGATGACCGATAGTGAACCAGTACCGTGAGGGAAAGGTGAAAAGCACCCCGGGAGGGGAGTGAAATAGAACCTGAAACCCTGTGCTTACAAGCAGTCAGAGGTTCGTTACGACGAACTGATGGCGTGCCTATTGAAGAATGAGCCAGCGAGTTACTTTGTGTGGCAAGGTTAAGCAACGTTCGTTGCGGAGCCGAAGCGAAAGCGAGTCCGAATAGGGCGACGAGTCGTACGGAGTAGACCCGAAACCGGGTGATCTAACCATGGCCAGAGTGAAGCTCGAGTAAAACCGAGTGGAGGCTCGAACTGGTGAATTAGGCAAAATTCTCGGATGAGCTGTGGTTAGTGCAGGTGAAATGCCAAACGAACCCGGAAATAGCTGGTTCTCCCCGAAATGCATTTAGGTGCAGCCTCAGGTTGTAACCCGCGGGGGTAGAGCTCTGGATGAGCTAGGGGCCGTGAGGTTGCCGAACTCATCCAAACTGCGAATACCGTAGGTGGAATCCTGGGAGTGAGACTGCGGGGGCTAAGCTCCGTAGTCGAGAGGGAAACAGCCCAGACCATCAGCTAAGGTCCCTAAGACAGGCTAAGTGGCAAAGGCGGTGGCGTTGCACAAACAACCAGAAGGTTGGCTTAGAAGCAGCCATCCTTTAAAGAGTGCGTAACAGCTCACTGGTCTAGTGACACCGCACCGATAATGTAACGGGGCTAAAGTCTGTCACCGAAGCTATGGAATTGCTGTAAAGTGATTGGTAGGGGAGCGTTGTCTTCGCAGCGAAGCTGTGGCGTAAGCTCCAGTGGAGCGTAGACAAGTGAGAATGCTGGCATGAGTAGCGTAAAGGCATGTGAAAACCATGCCCACCGTAAGCCTAAGGTTTCCTATGCAACGTCAATCGGCATAGGGTTAGTCGGCCCTAAGCTCAACCCTAATGGGGTAGGCGATGGACAGTAGGTTAATATTCCTACACCGCCAGTTCTTCGTTTTAAGGCAAAGGGGGGACACAGTAGGATAGATTGAGCATGCCTATTGGACATGGTGTGTTCCTGGTCTTAGGTGTGCCGGAGCAGGCAAATCCACTCCGGCGTTAAGCTGAGGACAAGGAGAATTCGATGGGCAACCGGAGAAGACTCAGTTGATTCCACACTGGCAAGAAAATCCTCGTTGCTAGAATTGCTGGCGCCCGTACCGCAATCCGCCACTGGTAGGCGGGGATAAAGGTCCCGAGGTGATCGAGAGAACCCTCGTTAAGGAACTCGGCAATCTAACCCCGTAACTTCGGGAGAAGGGGGCCCGTCTCTATGAGACGGGGGCACAAAATTGGCCCAAGCGACTGTTTAACAAAGACACTGGTCTCTGCTAAAGCGAAAAAGCTGACGTATAGAGGCTGATACCTGCCCGGTGCTAGAAGGTTAAGGGGAGAGGTCAGGGCGCAAGCCTGAAGCTTTGAACCGAAGCCCTAGTGAACGGCGGCCGTAACTATAACGGTCCTAAGGTAGCGAAATCCCTTGTCGGGTAAGTTCCGACCCGCACGAAAGGTGTAACGACTTGGGCGCTGTCTCAACGGGGGACTCGGTGAAATTGAATTGGGGGTGAAGATGCCCTCTACCCGCGGCCGGACAAAAAGACCCTGGCAGCTTTACTATAGCTTGGCACTGAACTTTGACTGTGCATGTGTAGCATAGGTGGGAGGCTGTGAAGCTGGGGCGTCAGCCTCGGTGGAGCCGTCGGTGAAATACCACTCTTGCTCAGTTATGGTTCTAACCCGCGGATGCGGGGACACTGTCTGGTGGGTAGTTTGACTGGGGCGGTTGCCTCCCAAATGGTAACGGAGGCGTCCAAAGGTTCCTTCAGCACGGATGGAAATCGTGCGCAGAGCGTATTGGTATAAGGGAGCTTGACTGTGAGACCAACAAGTCGAACAGGGACGAAAGTCGGGCAAAGTGATCCTACGGTTCTGAGTGGAAAGGCCGTAGCTTAACGGATAAAAGCTACGCCAGGGATAACAGGCTTATCTTGCCCAAGAGTTCACATCGACGGCAAGGTTTGGCACCTCGATGTCGGCTCGTCGCATCCTGGGGCTGGATAAGGTCCCAAGGGTCGGGCTGTTCGCCCGTTAAAGCGGCACGCGAGCTGGGTTCAGACCGTCGTGAGACAGGTCGGTCTCTATCCGCCGTGGGCGTCGGAGATTTGAGAGGAGCTCTCCCTAGTACGAGAGGACCGGGAGGGACAGACCTCTGGTGTGCCAGTTGTTCCGCCAGGAGCAGTGCTGGGTAGCTATGTCTGGATGGGATAAGCGCTGAAAGCATCTAAGTGCGAAGCCCACCTCAAGATGAGATCTCCCACTGGGTTAACCAGGTAAGGTCGCAGGAAGACTACCTGTTTGATAGGCGGCATGTGTAAGCACAGTAATGTGTTCAGCTTAGCCGTACTAATGACCGAGGCCTTGACCTACGTCAAGTCGGACACAAAACGTATAATTGATTCGCGAACGTGTGACTGCATGCGTCGCGGGGTAGAGCAGTGGAAGCTCGTCGGGCTCATAACCCGGAGGCCGTTGGTTCGAATCCAACCCCCGCTACCATCAACTCGCTTTCCCAAAGGGGCACAGAAAACTGTGCCCCTTTTGCTTTACCGGGCCTGCCTTGAACGCAGCAGGCCGTTGATACCAAGCGTCAGTACGATTGCCGGAGCCAGCCCCGTGAGAACCAGTGCCGTCTCGATGTTCAGTTGTGCGCTCAAGTAACCCCCGATCGGTGCACCGATTGCCACTCCCGCGGTGAGCAGTGCGTGGAACAGGCCCATTGCACGACCGCGGTCCCCTGCTGGTGCGTGATCGGCCACCAGCGCGCAAATTGAGGGAAACACCAAGCCGAAGCCGATTCCTATGCAGGCGGCTATCGCCAGTAACATCGGAAACTGTGAAGGCAGCGGCAACACAATCACTGCAACGATGATGATCGCAAGGCCCACCGTGGCCGGCAGCAGCCGACCCAGACGGTCGGACAGGTGGCCCGCAGCGAGTTGCCACAGCACGAACACTGCGCTGATGGTCGCCAGGAACATACCGACATGTAGCGCGGCCAGCCCCAGCCCCTGCATTCGTACCGGAAGAATGGCGACGATGCATCCGAAGGTGACGTATTGCGCCAGCACGGAGGCGTACGGGAACCGGAGGTTTCGGTCGAATAGCAGTGACCACACGCTCCGCGGTGTCTCATCGGATGCCACGCTCGGTGCAGTCGTACCGAATCGCTTCGGCAAGGTGAGGGCAAGGAAGAGTCCTCCGATGAGCGTGACCCCTCCGAGGTAGAAGACGGAATCGAAGCCAAAGCGCGTGGCCAGCACTCCGCCCCCGCCGTAGCCGATGAGACTTGCCAGAGCGATCGCTGCACCGTAGCCACCCATTGCTCTGCCCCGCCTTCGGGAAGAGGCGCTCTCCGTCGTTGCCGACATGGTAGCAGGGCCGACCAGTCCACCTGCGAGCCCGTGGAACGCGCGTGTGGCGATGAGGTGCCATGGCGTCTGGCAGATGGAGTAGGTGAACATGGCGACCGCATCTCCGGTGAGCCCTGCCAGCAGGGGACCTTTCTCCCCGTGGCGGTCGACAATGCGTCCCCCGATTATGTTGGCTACGGTGTTGACGCCGGAGTAAACGCCGACCACCAGCCCTATCTGTCCCACGGTGGCTCCCAGCGATGCCGCGTAGAGCGCGACTATAGGGATCAACAGATGGCTGTCGACGAAGCCGATCAGGGTGATGGTGAATAGACGGCTGCCGTGGATCATACGTCGCTATGGGCCTCTAGAATGTGAGCCACCGTGCCTTGCGGGCGGTGCCGGAACCTGCTGCACAGAGGCACGGGATTCATCTCCATTCTGGGGCACGATCCTTCACGAACGTCTTATGTTGCCGTACAGTACCGCAGCGGGGAACCCGGCGAACACCTCGGACAGGGTCAGGTGGCCATCGTGTGTGGTGATGGTGCACCCCGTGATTGCATCATCGTACGTGGTCGGAGCTCCGGGTGGCAACCTGACGACACCGTCTCCCCATACCTTCTGACCCAGCGGAAGTCTCCCCTGCCCCGACAGCCCAATCGAACGGATGGGCACAAGCACCACGACCCAGGTCCTGCGATTCCGACGCACGTACGCACATACGTGGTTCCTGTAGCTCCCGCTCGCAAGTAGCGGCTCGTAGATGCCACGCCGGAACAGCTCGCGATGAGATCGTCTCAGGTGCAGCACCGCTCTCGTCACGTGCAGCTTATCCTTCGCCTCAAGCCGGCACGCGGCATCGTCGTACCATGGAAAGACCTGGGTTCCGGCCGAATCCGCCCGAGTCTCGTTGAGAACGAGGGTGCGTGCCTCGTAATCTACCGGTCGTCGGTTATCCGGGTCCACCATGCTCAGATCCCAGAGCTCGGTCCCCTGGTAGAAGTCCGGTACGCCGGGACACGTCGCCTTGAGGACGACCTGTGCGATGGAGTTGACTGCACCGTGAAAGGCGAGCAGTCCGCGGAAATTCTCCATGTCAGAGGCCAGCGTGGCTTTGCCCAGGCTGCCATCGATCGTCTCAGCTACAAGCTGTCCCAGCGCCTTCTCGTACTTCTGGTTGGGTTCGATCCAGGTCGAGTATCTCTTCGCCTCCCGCGCCACCTTGACGGAGTATTGAATGACGCGTTCGGCGAATCCTGCCGCATCAGCACCTTCCGGCCAGGTGCTCAGAATGGTCTGAAGCAGGTAGAGCGCCGTGGGCTTATCCACCATCGGGTGACGCTGTGACATGACGGGCAGCCACCGGCTGCAGAGCGAATGCCACTCATTCGTCATCTCGGTGATGATGTTGAGCCGTGCCCGCACATCCTCTCCCCGCTTCGTATCGTGGGTGGCGGTGCAGTTCATGCCGTCAGGCCAGTGCTTGAGTCGGTTGGCGTTCCATTGGTGGAAGGACTCCAGTGAGCTCGCTGAGCGCTCGTGGTCGGCTCCCACCTCGTTCAGCGACAGCAGGATGCTGTCCTCGTACAGGGTAGTGTCCTCGAATCCCTTCGCCATGACGGCCCCGCTCAACTGTTGCCATTGCCGGACCACCTCGGCGCAGTACTTGAGGACACGAGGAGACTGCATTGTAGTGGGCACATCCAGGGTCAGAATTCTGTGGATCACGATCAGATACAGGTCCTGCTCCGGTGTACTTGTGTCGCTATGCGCGGCAATCGCCGCGCGGTGGAGATGCGTGATGTCGCGCTCTGCCATACTCAGGTGGCGTTCAAGGTACGTGCGGTACACGGGGAGGCGTGCGGTGATCGCAATCAGCGAGTCGACGATCAGCGCGATTCGTTCACGGGGTGCTGTGGGAGGTGCGGGAGCGAGCGGCTCGATGAGGCGCCCCAGCCTCAGGAACTCCCCCTTGAACAGCGTGCGACACACCCGTTCTTTGTTCCTGTGCACGAGATCGAGGCGTGGCACGCGGGACTTCGTAAGGCTCTGGTGCTTCTTTTCCATGGAGGCAAGCCCGGCAGGTTCGATGAAGATGCCGTTGAGCTTGTTGAGGAACTCGTATCCTGTCGTGCCGTGGACTGGCCACTCCTCTTGCAGTGCCTCGTTGCCTGATAGGATCTTCTCGACGAGTACGTAGGGGCGGCGGGGCTGAGCACCATCCGCGCTCGCAACCCGCATCCCGGCAAGGCGCCGCAGGTACCTGTGTGGATAGCGCAACCCATCGATGTGGTCCACCCGAAACCCGCATACTACCCCCGAGTCCGCCAGGTTACGCAACTTCTCGTGAGTGAGATCGAAGACGCCGGGATCCTCCACCCGTACGCCAACCAGGTCGCTTATGTCGAAGAATCTCCGGTAGTTCAGCTTGCGCAGTCCCGTCTTCCAGTACTCCAGTGTGTAGCACTGTTCGCTGACTATGTGCCGCAGCTGCTTTCGGGGCAACTCGGAAAGTCCGCGTCGTACAAGGTCGGCGAGCGCAGATCCACCTGGCGCGGTGGCCTCATCCGGTGGGAACAGCTGCGCCATGAGTTTGTCCTTGAACGTACACCTGAGTGCGTAGTGCATCTGGTAGTCCGTCACCAGATCCATCTCGGACACCCGTGACACCGCGGAGGTGAGGCCTATGGCGCTGAGCAGAGATTTCGGAACCAATCCTTCGGAGGTCTCCTCCAGGGCTGTCAGCGCGAGTCGGTAAGACCAGACGTTCAGCGGCAGAGCGGTCTCGCCACACTGCAACACCAGGCCTCTCTCGCTGAGGCCGATGCTCAGGTAGCCGCTGTCGAGCGCCTCGTTCAGCGGTTGCGGCAGTATCGGCAGCATCACGCGGTTCCTCGGTCTCCCGTCCGCAGGCATCCAGTCGATATCGAATACGTTCGCATACGGGGAGACCCGTCCGTGTTCCAGCACGTCGTACCACCAGGGGTTTTTTACTGTGGCCGCCATGTGGTTTGGTACGATGTCCAGCAGAAGCGTGATCCTGTTCTCGCGAGCTGCCCTGCACAACGCCTCCCATCCCTCAGGTCCTCCGAGATCCTCGCTCACCCTCGTCGGATCCGTGACGTCGTACCCGTGGGAGCTTCCCTTTCTTGCCTGCAGCACGGGAGAACAGTAGAGTGTGGATACCCCCAGTTCGGCGAGATAGGGCAGCGTGGCGGCAGCTGCGAGGAAATCGAAGTCCCTCGTGAGCTGGACCCGGTATGTTGCACTGGGCACTGTGCTGTTCACGTCAGAATGTGCGGACCTTGAGGTGGCATCCGAGTGTATCGAAGCGCTCCAGCCAGTTCACTGCAGCCTCGTCGCCCCTCTCGGCCCTCTCCTTGCGTTCCTTCCGTTCTGTCGGCAGAATACGATAGTACAGCGTCTGCACCTGACCCAGGTCGAGCGGGAATGGCAGACTCACTGCCAGGTCTACGGCAGAAGTCATTCTGTCCAGCAACTCCTCGTCGTCCGGGTTCTCGAATAGCTGTCGCATCATGCGCGCGAGCGTCTGCTGCAACAGGTATCCGTGTCCCTCGGCATCCAGCTCCGAGCACCAGATGCGTGCATTGGATACGAGGTTCTCAATGCGTGCCACATCGATCTCTTCCGCAGTCAGCGCTCGTCTGAGGTCGGTATTGAGGATGAACTCGGCGGCATCCTTGAATGCCTTCGGCAGAGGATTGCCCATCTCGGTGAGGAAGCGCATCGGCGGATAGTTGTGCTCGTACAACTGCCTGAATACCTGCTCTATTTCGGACAGGGTTCCCTCAAGAATGTAGTTCATAACCTTGCGCTGTTCGTCTTTGAATAGCGATTTCAGCGAGTAGGTTGATGTGCCGAAGTGCCGGTCGATGCTCCTGATAACCTCGGTGAAATCGGCAGCCTCAAACACAGGAGTCAGTTCGTCTACCATCTCCAGATAAGACTGTTCATCGCGATACAACCTGATTCCGGCATTGAGGTTGTGCTCGCCGAAGTAGAGTACCCCGAAAGTGAAAAGACGTGACTCGGTCGTGATCTCGGAACTGAGCCACATCTTTCCCAAGGCCAGTCTTGCCCGCCCCATTTCGGATGTTCGGAAGTCCTCAGCGGTTACCGGGTAGCAGAATATCTTCGTGTCTTCATCGTAAGACTCGAAGACCGAGCTGACTGCGAAGTGAGCCGCGACGGTCGATAGGTCGACTATAGCTGGCTGCACGAATCGCTCGTAGATGTGTCGTCCGTCTCCATGCTCGGGCAGGTTACTCTTCGCCTCCGCCAGTCGTTCCAGGAACTGTCCTTCGAAGGAGTCGGATGAAAGCTCTTGTGCGAGTTGGGCAACCCTGCCGGCGTACTGCATGACCTGAACGGTCTCGATGCCGGAGATCTCGTCGAAAAACCAGCCGCAACTGGTATACATAAGCATCGCGTGGCGCTGGAGCTCCAGCAGCTTCAACAGTGTGATGCGTTCGTTGTCGCGCAGCTCACGGTTCGTATGGCGCAGGAGGAAAGCTCGTACGTTGTCCAGCGATCGATCCTGCACAAGGTCGATGTAATCGTCTCGTGTCTGCCACGGATCGACCCCGTAGCGCGGCGTCTCTTGCGCATAGAGTGAGGCTGTAGTGTCGCGCAGCCAGTCCAGTGCATCGCGCAGTGGTCCCCGCCACGCCTGATTCCATCCTGGATGGCCGCCGCTGTTGCAGCCGCAGTCACTACGCCATCGCTCGACGCCGTGAACACAGCTCCAGGAGCTGTTCTCGAGAACCTCTACCTCGTGGAGGGGCGGGTGCATGGCGAGGTACTCCCCGTAGTTGGTGATGCGTGCCGTCCCGCTGCCCTCGATGTGGTGAAGCGCGTAGGCCAGTGCCATGTCACCGAATCGGTGATGGTGGCCAAAGGTCTCGCCATCAACGGCGATGTGTATGAGTTGAGGTGACTCCGTGTCGCGGCATGCACCGAGCAGCCGTCCTGCAAAGGACTCCCCACTGGAAAGGATGCCCTCAAATGCCACCGCCTTGGCGATGGGTCCGTCGTAGAAGAAGATGGCGATACTACGACCGGATGGGAGATTCTGCACGTACGGCGTGGTCGTATCCACGGCTTCTCCGTCCACATTGATCCAGTCGGAAGAGCCTATGGGGCGTACGCGCGCGGCCTGCCTTGGCGCCAGAATGGTGAATCTGATGTCATGCTCGGCCAGAACCTCCAGCGTTTCGGTGTCCACGGCTGTCTCTGGAAGCCACATGCCTTCAGGCATGCGACCGAATCGAAGTTGGAAATCTGCGATGCCCCATCTCACCTGTGTTTCTTTGTCTCTCCGGGTGGCCAGGGGCATTATCATATGGTTGTATGCCTGCGCCAGGGCCGAGCCATGTCCCGCAAAGCGCTCCATGCTGCTTCGGTCCGCACGAAGAATGGCATCGTACGTCGTTGGAACATTGCGCTCCATCCAGGACAGCACCGTTGGGCCGTAGTTGAAGCTCATGCGTGAGTAGTTGTTCACTATATGCGTGATGTAGCCTTCGCTGTCGAGGATTCTCGACTCGGCATTGGGCGTGTAGCACTCGGCGGAGATACGCTCGTTCCAGTCGTGATAAGGGTAGGCCGAATCCTGTATCTCTATCTGCTCGAGCCACGCGTTCTCCCTCGGCGGTTGATAGAAGTGGCCGTGGATACAGACGTATCGTTCCATTGCGTTCAGGACTCCATTTCTCTCGAAAGTAACACTGCTGAGCGTGGACCCACAGTTATCTGAGACTCTCTGGTGTGGACAAACTCTTTCGGCACGCGGCTGCCACCACCCAGCCAGACCTCATCTGCTGAGTCAAGCCACCTGCTCCATTTGCCTGCGGTGAGTTCCGGATGGGCTGTTACCTCCAGCTCTCCAAAGTTCAGGAGCAACGCCGTCTCCTCCCCTTCGAAGCTCCGCAACGCCACCAGCAAAGTTCCGTCGCACTGAGTTCGGATACCCGCTTGCACCTCGGCAGATGCCACCAGTGTGGCCGAGGCGCGCCGCAGGGCGATGAGTTCCCGATAGAAGCGCCACAATGCTTCCTGCCGGCTGCCTCCTTCCATCTCCCAGTTCAGCTTTGCCCTGTCACAGGTTTCCACCGACTGCGGGTCAGGGGGCTCATCCTTCCATTGAAACGCCTTGAACTCGGCGGCGCGCCCTTTGCGCACCGCGTCAATCAGCGACTTATCCGAATGGCTCACAAAGTACGGAAAAGGTGCGGTCTCGCCGTACTCTTCGCCCATGAAAAGCAGTGGCAGATGCGGCGAAAGAATAACGCAGGCGGCAGCCAGCTTCAGCGACTCAAATGACACGTTCATGCTGAGGCGGTCCCCACGCAATCTGTTGCCCACCTGGTCGTGGTTCTGCGAGAAGACAACAAACCGCTCGGGTGGGATATCTGTCGAGATGTCACCGTGTCGCCTTCGACGGTAGGAGGAATACTGGCCCGAATAGACGAATCCGTCGGCGAATGCCTCCGCCATCTGCTCTATCCTGCCATAGTCGGCGTAGTACCCTGTCTGCTCTCCGGTCAGGAGCACATGCAGCGTGTGGTGGAAATCGTCGTTCCATTGCGCATCCAGCGCGATCCCCCCCTGCTCCCGCCGTCGCAGCAGTCGCGGATCGTTGAGGTCGCTCTCGCCTATAAGGTACAGGTGCCGCCCTGTCCTTGTGCGCTCCTCTTTGACGGCATCGACGAGTTCCGCAAGGAACGGCTTCGCGGAGGTATCGAGTATCGCATGGAGCGCATCGAGCCTCAACGCGTCGAAATGAAAGTCACGCAGCCAGTACAGTGCATTCTGGATGAAGTAGTGGCGTACCTCGTCGCTGCCCGGCCCATCGAAATTCATGGCGCTGCCCCAAGGTGTCTGGTACTTGTCCGTGAAGTACGGCCCGAAGTCACCTGCGTAGTTCCCCTCCGGGCCAAAATGGTTGTACACAACGTCAAGCACTGCTGCCATGCCGGCAGCGTGGCACGCGTCTACAAGCCGCTTCAGTCCCTCCGGCCCTCCGTAGGTGTTCTGTACTGCGTACGTGTAGCTTCCGTCGTAGCCCCAGTTGCGTCCTCCGGGGAACTGTGCCACCGGCATAAGCTCGATCGCGGTAATACCCAGTTCGCGAAGCCGTTGCAGACGGGGAATGATCGCATCGAACGTTCCTTCCTCGGTGAAGGTTCCCACGTGGAGTTCGTAGAACAGGTAGTCACGGAGGCGGATGCCTCGCCACGAGTCATCGGTCCACGCGAAATCACTTTCGTACACCTCGGATGGTCCGTGTACCCCCTCTGGCTGGTAGCGGGAGGCCGGATCAGGACGCTCTACTGCGCCATTCAGGAGGTAAACATATCGCGTCCCGGGTGGTACTCCGGTGACTGTGACGGAGTGATAGCCGTGATCCTTTGGCGCAAGTCGCACGGTCCGGTCAACTGGCGGGAACAATCTGAGGATGACATCCTCAGCGAAGGGCGCCCACACGCAGAAGACGCAGGTGTTCTCGCCCAGGTAGATCGCTCCTGGTACGGATTGGGTGGTCATGTGTTCGTCTCGCCACCTAAACGGAGGAATACCGTTGCCAGGGGTGGTAACGTAACCTCAATGAAATACGGTCTGCCGTGGCAGACCTCCTGAACAGCGTCTACGGTCGACACCGTAGTACCACTGCCGCCGAACTGAGGATCATCACTGTTCAGCAGAACGGTCCAGGTGCCATTTCTCGGCACTCCCAGCCTGTAACCCGGTCGCGGTACCGGCGTGAAATTGCAGACGACCATCACCAGTTCGCGCGCTTCCGGGCTTTTTCGCAGGAACGCCAGTACGCTTTGTTCCACATCGTCGGCGTTGATCCATTCGAACCCGGCAGGCGAACAATCAAGTTCGTGCAGTGCCGCGGTATCCCTGTACACTCTGTTCAGTTGTGACACCCATTCGCTGATCTGTGCGTGCCTGTCGTAGTCGAGCAGGTGCCAGTCCAGGCTGGAATCGTGGCTCCATTCACCCCACTGCGCCAGCTCGGCCCCCATGAACAGCAGCTTCTTTCCGGACATCCCATACATGTAGCCGTACAGAGCTCGCAGGCTGGCGAACTTCTGCCACTCATCGCCGGACATCTTGCCGAGGAGGGAACTCTTGCCATGCACGACCTCATCGTGCGAGAGCGGCAGCACGTAGTTCTCACTGAATCCGTACAGCATGCGAAATGTCAGGAGTCGATGGTGGTACTTGCGATGTACGGATTCACGGCCCATATAGGCGAGCGTGTCATGCATCCATCCCATGTCCCATTTCAGTCCGAAGCCGAGACCTCCAAGGTAAGTCGGCCGGGAGACCATGGGCCACGCCGTAGATTCCTCCGCAGTTGTCTGTACGTCGGGATAATTCCGGTATACCTGTTCGTTCAACTGCTTCAGGAACGAGATGGCATCGAGATTCTCTCTACCGCCCTGCTTGTTGGGCACCCACTCACCGCCCTTACGGGAGTAGTCCAGGTAGAGCATGGATGCGACCGCATCGACGCGCAAACCATCTATATGGTACTTGTCCAGCCAGAAGAGGGCACTGCTGATGAGGAAACTGCGCACCTCGTTTCGCCCATAGTTGAAGATGTAGCTGCTCCAGTCGGGGTGAAAACCCTGTCGCGGATCCGCGTGTTCGAACAGGTGAGTGCCGTCGAAGTAGGCAAGCCCGTGCTCGTCGGTCGGGAAGTGTGATGGTACCCAGTCAAGGATTACACCAATGCCATGCTGGTGCAGGTAGTCGACCAGATACATGAAATCCTGTGGCGTTCCGTAACGGCTTGTCGGCGCGAAATAGCCAGTGGTCTGATAGCCCCATGAGCCGAAGAACGGGTGCTCCATGACGGGCAGGAACTCGACATGGGTGAACCCGGTGCGGTTGACGTGTTCGGCAAGAAGCGGCGCCATCTCGCGGTAACTGAGGAAGCGATTATCCTCCTCCGGCACCCGG
Organism: Dehalococcoidia bacterium; assembly: GCA_003552125.1. Taxonomy (GTDB): domain Bacteria; phylum Chloroflexota; class Dehalococcoidia; order GIF9; family AB-539-J10; genus SKVJ01. The sequence goes on from PUON01000117.1 coordinate 12,521, forward strand.
CGCCAGGAGCCGGGATGCACCTCGTAGATTGAGAGTGGGCTACTGAGCGCGTTGCGCGCTCCCCGGTTCTCCATCCAGGCCTGATCATTCCAGCTATAGTCCATGTCCCACACAATGGACGCGGTGCGTGGTGGTGTCTCGCAGTGCAAGGCAAATGGATCGGTCTTGGCGACCTTGAAGCCGCGATGGCGCGATTGTATGTGGTACTTGTACAGGCTGCCTTTGGAGAGTCCTGTGCAGAAGCCTTCCCAGATGCCTGAAGAGCCCCTCGGCTTGAGCGGATGGCTCCTCGTATCCCACTCGTTGAAATCGCCGATGATCGAGACGGCGCTGGCGTTGGGTGCCCATACTGCGAAGTGCACTCCATCCTGATCCTTAAGGCGCATCATCCTCGCGCCAAGCTTGTCGTACAGGTTGAAGTGATTTCCCTCGTTGAACAGATAGATATCATCCTCACTCAACTGTGTATATCCATGGAGCATCTGGTGGTTCATCGCTCACCTCCTGTGCCGCTTCGCGCGTCTCCTGCAATTGCCTCGCGCAACGCTCCCAATCCCGACTTCACCTGAGCGTCGTGTGCCAGATCTTCCAGCCCTCTGGCGGCTTTGTTCCTCCAGCTTGGATGTCTGTCCGCAACTCCCGGGATGTTCTGCTGGAGCGTCTCCAGCCAAAGATCCTCCAAGTTCACCATCACGAATCTTGCACGGCTGTGCCCGAGCCATTTCAACACGCATCGTAGCACGGCATGTGGATCCTCCGCCTTCCCGATGTGTGGACAGACGGTCTTGAGAAAGCGAAGCAGCTTTTGCTTTGCCTGGGTCCTTCTTCGTCGTGCGGAAGGGATTGCGTCGCGAGAAAGCACGCCAACCTCAGCATGTTTACCTATGTCAACCCCCTGCCACATTGCATTGAATGGCGGCATGTCGTGGGTATTGACGCTCGCCATGCAATTGGAGGGAATGGACGGCACTCTCTCCTCGGCAAGCCCGTCCATCTCATAGTACAAGACGAACATGCGGTTGAGTCCGTGGCTTGCCATCGACCGTCGCACTTCGTGTGGTACTGTTCCCAGGTCTTCACCGATCACAACTGTCCGGTTCCGATGCGATTCAAGGCTGAGGACGGCGTACATTTCCTCGGGACAGTAGCGTAAATACGTTCCTCTGTCAGGCGGAAAGCCATCTGGGATACAGAAGATGCGGTGCAGACCCATGACGTGGTCGACTCTAAGTATTTGCGCGACGCTCATGTGGTGCTGCAGATACCGCCTGACGTAATCGTAGCCGCTTTGACGGATCGCCTGAGGGTGCAACGGAGGGCTGCCCCATTTCTGTCCATTAGTGAACACACTGTCCGGTGGTGCACCGGTTGTGGCTGCCGACACGAACGAGTTGCGTTCCTGCCAGGTATCGTATCCGTTCGGATGTACGCCAACAGGCAGGTCGAGGTACAGGCCCACGCCACGTGACTGCGTGTGTGAAACACTATGGTTCATTTGCATCGCTGCCAGCCACTGGACGAATTCATGGTAAACGGCGGCCTCTTCGTGCACGAAGGTCTTCGCTTGATCGCCGTCCCTGGCCTTCTCCGGCCACTCCTGCCACGGTTTGTCGAAGTGCTCTGATGCAGCAAGAAACGACGCATAGCAGGACAACTCCGGGTGTGATGCAACGTGGCCTGTGACTGAGGTTCGCAGCACATCGTTCTTCTGTGCGTGGTGCCACAGGGCGGTCAGTACGAGTCTCTTGAGTCGTTGCACCTCGACATAGTCAACCAGCCGGCTCTGCCTCGACGCTTCAACCGAGGCGAGGAACTCACGGCTTTCGAGCAGTTGCAGGGCCTCGGGGCAATTCTGAATGAACGGGATGCGCGCTACGTCAATATAGAAATCGCTCCAGAACAATCGAGTGATTGGCAGATAGGGACTGGGCTCGCTGTTCGCATGATAGAAGCAAGGCAGAAGAGGCAACGTCCCCACCAGTTGACCGCCCTCGGAAGCTGTGAAGTCCGCGAGCGACTGGAGTTCGCTGTAGCTTCCCGCGCCCCAGTCGGTATCGCTCCTTAGCGCGTACAGTGGTGCGAACAGGCCCCAGGCGCGCTCCTGTCTCAGGTCACCTGCGTAACAGCGAAAGGGAGCGCTGATGAGAAGGCTGGAAGTCGTACGACCACCCAGCGTGCAGAAGAGTTGATGGTATCCTGGCGGCAGCTTAAGGTTGACGCCGAACCGAATCCAAGTGGAGTCTCCCGGATGCTTGTCATCCTGTATCGCATCGCATGAGAGGCACCGCGTTGCGTCGAGAACGATCGTGCGGCCGTCTTCGGTTTCAACATGGAACTCGGGTGGGCAGTCGCTGTTCCAAGGATGGCGGATGTCTATAGCTGAGAGCGCGCCGTCCCACGCAACGATGACGGGTTCCAGGGTGCGAAGTGGCTGCGCTCTCGACCTGCCATCGAGGTTTCGTTCGGGTTCGCCGGTAATATCGATGCCCAATGCCTGGAGCAGTGCCTCGAGTGTCTCCTCCGACGCACGCACGCGCTCTCCCCGGACGTTGAAATACGAGGTCTGGACGCCATGCATGCGAGCTAGGCTGCGCAGAACTGCAGCGCGATTTCGATGCGTCATAGGCCGGACTCGATGACCTGCAAGATTCCCTGCAGAGGCACGCCCAGCCAGTTGGGGCGGTTGTTCATCTCGTAGCTTACCTCGTAGAGAGCCTTCTGCAGAAGGTAGCCGTCCAGTAGGACTTCCAAGTCCTCGGGCTTCGCGGGTAATACGGGAGTGTCGGACATCAATTCCAGATACGAGTGCAGGAACGCGCCTGAAACCCAGAAGCACCACGCACGAGCCCACTCCTCGAGTCTTGGGACGTCCTCGCTCCTGACGACGGTGCTTGTCTGGCCGTGCAGCGCTACGTGAGCAGCGTAGTGGAAGGAACGAAGCATTCCTGCGACGTCCTTTAGAGGGGAGTGCTTGATGCGCCGTTCTCCGAGGCTTCGTGCAGGCTCTCCCTCAAAGTCCACAATGACGAAATCGCTGCCGGTGTAGAGTAGCTGCCCGAGGTGATAGTCCCCATGGCAACGTATGCGCATGGCGGACATGCGACGGCGGGTGAGCGACTGGAAACGAGAGAGAACCTCCTCTCGGTGTGCCAGTACCCTCTCGGCCTCTTCCTTGACCACAGGTGGTAGTGTTGCCGCCACCGACCTCAGTCCGGCCATGACCTGGACGACGTATGCCCGGTAGCCGTGGTACAGGGAGCGCTGGTACATTGCTGAGAATGGCTCAGGAGCAAACGATTCCTCATCGATCGCGGACGCGAGTGCGAGGTGCAGTTCGGCTGTGCGCTGTCCCAGTAATCGCGCCGATTCAAGGTATGGAGCCATCAGTTCTGCGAAAATGGGAGGCAGCTGCTCCTGGCTGAGTTGCAGCAGTGATCGTGATTCGGGTAGCGGTGCGCTTACTCCCGGCCTTGCCAGTACCTGATCGTAATAACGCCCGAGCGAATCCAGCGTATACTTCCAGGCATCTCCCTCATTGCGCACGTATGTGTGCAGAACGGCGAACGTAATCGGGTCAGACTGTGGTGTGACGCGGTACTCAAGCGCCCCTGCCACTTTTGGCGCATTTGCGAATGGCTGCCGCTCGGTGAGGAACTGTCCAATTTCCAGTTCGGGGGACATGCCCTCCTCCAGCTTGCGATACAGCTTGAGGATGAACCGTTCGCCGTACACTATCGAGGAATTGGACTGCTCCGCCTTAAGAACTAGCGAGTCGAGCTTCTCCTGCACCGGACCGCGAGTCCGTGTATACACTGCCCGCGTCCGAACAGCGGCAACGGAACCTTTGAGACCTCTGAAGGTCCGGCGCCGTCCGATACTGTCAAGCAGCACAGACCTGAAGTCAGCGGAGGCAAGCGCGTCGTAGGCCACGGTGGGCGTTGACTGAGCCAAGCCCCTTATCTCGATGCTCGCGATGACGGACTTTCCTCCATCGCTGAGCAACTGTGTCGCCTTCTCTCCAGTCTCGAATGCCACCGGCAACAGATACAGTTCGGGCTCCCCCTCGGTGTACTCGATCCGAAAGACGATAAGGTAAGCCGTTGTCCGGCCGACGGGTACAGGGACCACCTCCTGTATACTTCCCGTCCTTAGCCGCCGGGCCTTGCTGCCGAACCAGCGTGAGCGCCGCGCGTATCGCAGCAACGCGCTCTCGAAGCGGGGTCGGAATGAACGCTTCAAGAGGTCTTCCGGACCCTTACGGACCGCCAATGCTGACGGTCCCAGATCGGCCGGTGTGGTGGCATCTTCGGATCTGGCCTCTTTCGATTCCAGTGAGAACCAATAGAACGCATGTGCCCCCAGTGAAACCGGGAACGGAGCATCGGTTATCGTGGGAAACTCTGTGCGACCGAAGAGTTCTATGGGCACCAGTCCCGTCATGCCGCTGAGATTAAGGTATGCGTGCTGCGCGTGGCGTGACAGGTTGGCCACTACGAGCAGCGTCTCGCCATCGTACCGACGCAAGAAGGCGAGCACCTTGCGATTCTCCGGGTGCAGGAACTCGATGCTGCCGCGACCGAATGCGCGGTAACGTCGCCGGAGGGCGATAAGCCGCTTCATCCACCAAAGAAATGAATCGGGATTGTTCTGCTGGGCCTCGACGTTGATGGTCTCGTAGTGGTACTCGGGGTCGATCGTCACCGGGAGATACAGGCGCTGAGGGTTGGCGGTTGAGAAGCCTGCGTTCCTGTCCGCAGTCCACTGCATCGGCGTCCTCACGCCGTTACGGTCGCCCAGGTAGAAATTATCACCCATGCCAATCTCGTCACCGTAGTACACAATCGGTGTCCCCGGCAGCGAGAAGGACAGCGCCTTCATCAACTCCATCTTCTTTCGGTCGTTGTTCAGCAGCGGTGCCAGCCGACGCCTGATGCCGAGGTTGATCCGCGTTTGACGATCGTGCGCGTACACCCGGTACATGAAGTCGCGTTCCTCATCGGTCACCATCTCGAGCGTCAGTTCATCGTGATTCCGGAGAAATACTGCCCATTGACACGTATCTGGAATCGGAGGTGTCTGTTCAAGTATATCGACGATTGGGAAGCGGTCCTCCATGCGGATCGCCATGAACATGCGAGGCATGAGGGGGAAGTGGTACGCCATGTGGCATTCGTCGCCATCGCCAAAATATGCGGCGGCGTCTTCGGCCCACTGGTTTGCCTCGGCGAGCAGCATTCGGTTGTTGAACCGGCGGTCCACCTCGTGGCGGAGCTGCT
>PUON01000141.1 GCA_003552125.1 Dehalococcoidia bacterium
AACCGCACGTCCCGTTTCACCTGCACCCGCCGGCTGTGTACCTTTCCCGTCATCGCCCCGCACCACGGACATGGCGCCTCTGCCGCCCGATACTTCACCTCCACCCTGATTCAGTGCTCACTCTCCTCCTCACCCCTCACCCGCAACCGCGATAGCCCCAACAGAACGGTAATACAATCATCACACATCTGCTTCTCCTCCTTTCTTTGAGTTTGTTCTCACCCAAAGCTACGGAGGAAAGCAGGTGCTTTCAACTTTCACCCCTCTATCACACTTAAGAGTGTAGAGCCAGTGAATACAGGGACTTGCCATCGCTGCGGAATACGGGGTATCCTTCGGGCGAGGCTTACGGAATGACCAAGCACATGCGCGAGGTTATTGTGGTGGTTATACGCCAGTGACCCTGGCAGGGGGCATGTCACACGACATGCCCCCTCTTTTTTGCCGCGGAATATTGTGGTGAATCTACCGCGGCAAGAGCGTAGCAGGGCATCCTGCCCTGAAGGAGGTGTGAGAGCATGCTCGAGGTCCTGTTTCATGGCAGAGGGGGACAGGGAGCTGTTACTGCGGCGAACTTGCTGGTTGCTGCGGCTCTAAAGGATGGGCACAGAGGGGTACAGGCTTTCCCCCTCTTCGGCTCAGAACGCCGTGGTGCTCCGGTAAAGGCATTCGCACGAATATCCGACACGGACGTTGATCTCAGGAGCCAGATATACAATCCGGATATCGTGGTTGTGGTCGATCCCGGACTTCTCCAACTGGTAGATGTCACTGCCGGTTTGAAAGCGGAGAGTGTGTTGATCCTTAACACCACCCACCCCCCTGGCGATTTCGAGTTCTCGAAGCAGTTTCGGGTCGCTACAGTCGACGCCGCAGCTATTGCCATAAGTCATAAGCTGCTCGTGGGTGGTATTCCGATCATCAATACTCCCATACTTGGCGCGATACCGCGAGTCACAGAACTCGTGTCGATCGAATCAGTAGAGAATGCGATCAAGGATCAATGGAAGGGAGAGGCGGGGGAACGCAATGCACATGCCGCCCGTGAGGCGTATGAGAAGACGGAGGTGAACCGGTGACTTACAAGCCAAAGACGACTGTTTCGCGTCCGGTTCAGGGCGCTATGGCTAAGACGGGCGCGTGGCGCGATTTCCGGCCAACGCTGGACGTTGAGAAGTGTGTGAAATGTCTGCGCTGCTGGATCTCGTGTCCCGATTCCTGTATCCGGCGGGCTGATGATGATTCTGTCTCCATCGACTATGACTACTGCAAGGGTTGTGGCATATGTGCCAATGAATGCCCCACATCAGCCATTACGATGACGAGGGAGGGAGTGGAGCAATGATCATGATCGATACCGGAGACCGCATCGCGGCCAAAGCCGCGCAGATGGCGCGGCCGGAGTTCATCGCAGCGTATCCGATCACGCCACAGACGGTGATCGTTGAGAAGACTGCTGAAATGGTCGAGTCTGGAGAACTCGATGCCGAATATGTGCGTGTGGAGAGCGAACACAGCGCCATGACGGCAGTAATCGGTGCTGCCACCACCGGCGTCCGTACATTCACGGCGACCTCGGCGCATGGGCTCGCACTCATGCATGAAATGCTGCATTGGGCGGCTATGTCACGTTTACCGATCGTGATGGCGAATGTCAACCGGGCGCTTGGCCCCGGCTGGAATATCTGGGCGGACCAGAGCGACGCGCTGTCGCAGCGTGACACTGGCTGGGTACAGCTTTACTGTGCCAACGGGCAGGAGATATTCGACACCATCATTCAGGCGTACCGGCTCGCCGAACTGGAAGATGTGCAGCTTCCGGTGATGGTCAACTTCGATGCCTTCGTGATGTCCCATACCTCAATGCCGGTCGACGTGCCGGAGCAATCCGAGATCGACGCGTTCCTCCCGCGGTGGAAGCCGCTGTGGAAAATAGATCCTGACGATCCCGTGACTTTTGCGAACATGTTGCCACAGTCGGAGTATGGCGGCATGCGCAAGAATCTGCATCAGGGGCTGCTGAATGCAAGGGCGCGTTGGCCGCAGGTGTGTCGGGAATGGAAAGAAAGATTCGGCATAGACCACGGAGAACTCGTTGAGGAGTTGCAGTGTGACGATGCCGAGTACGTGATAGTCGCCATGGGTGCCTTTGGCGCCGAGTCCCGGGTGGCAGTGCAGCAGCTTCGACAGCAGGGTTTGAAGGTCGGCCTCGCCCGTGTGCGCATGTTCAGACCGTTCCCTGACGATGAGTTTCGTCGACTTGCGCCGGGAAGAACGTTTGTCGTGGTCGAGCGAAACGTCTCCCCCGGAGCAGCTGGCACAGTCTACTCGGAACTGAGGTCGTCTCTCTATGGACACGCGGACTCGAAGGTGCATGGCTTCATCGCCGGTCTTGGTGGCAGAGACCTCACGTACGCCGAGATCTGTGAGATGGTGCAGAAGACTGCAAGTGGCAGTGCAGTGGATGTGGAGTGGTGGGGAATCCAGGACTAAGGGGGAACATAAATGGCAATCAAGAATCTTCCAACTGAGGAATTGCTGTATGTCGGTAACACAGGATGCCCGGGCTGTCCCTCCAGCCTTGCACTGAGGATCGCTCTGAAGGCACTGGGAAAGAACACCGTGTTCACTATTCCCGCCTGTTGTGCGGTAGTCTGTCTCGGAGGTTATCCGAATACCATATTTAACGTACCGGTGATGAGTGTCGCGTTTGAGGCGGCTGCTGCGGGGGCGTCGGGACTTGTCGCGGGTCTCAGGAGACAGGGCAAAAAGGATACCAATGTCGTTGTGTGGGCTGGAGACGGTGGGACCTACGATATTGGATTGCAGGCGCTCTCGGGTGCTGTTGAGCGGAACACTGATTTCATCTACATCTGCTACAACAACGAGATGTACTCAAATACAGGTATCCAGAGAAGTGGCGCTACCCCGTATGGAGCGTGGACTACAACCACGTGGACCGGAAAGACCGAAGGGAAGAAGGACCTCCCGGCAATAATGCGGGCACACGGTGTGCCGTACATGGCAACGGCCGTGCCAAGCTACCCTGAGGACCTGTTCCAGAAGATACGCAAGGCGATGTCCATTAAGGGGCCCAAGTACATCGAGATTCTTGCCCCTTGTCCTCCCGGATGGCGTTACCCGATGGAGAAGACGGTGGAGATGGGACGCCTTGCCGTCGAGACTGGGGCATGGGCATTGTACGAATACGAGAACGGGCAGCTGAGTTTCAACCTCAAGAGCAAGTCGATCCTCGAGAAGAAGACTGAGCCCAAGCCGATCGAAGAGTACCTCAAGCTGCAGGGGCGGTTCAATGCCTTGTTCAAGCCTGAGAGGAATGAGAACGCCCTCGACCAGATACAGAAGGATCTCGAGAGGAGTTGGGAGCGATTTCGTAAGCAGGTGGAGTGCGGCATCGCGTAGGCTTGAGCGAAGCGCTGTGAGAATCCCCGGACTGTGCCGGATGCAGACCGTCAGCGAACGAAAAGGGGACCGCTGACGGTGCTATCCAGTACGCGTGGTCGCTTTGGCAGTTCGTTGTAGTAGCGCGTGAAGCCGACTGCAAAGGCGTCCAGTGCTTGTGGGCAGAAGTGCGTGCCACGGCAACGCAACAGTTCAGCCATGGATTCATTGATGGTCAATGCTCTGCGGTAGGGGCGATCGGTCGTCATCGAGTCAAACGCGTCAGCTACGCCGATGATGCGCGCGCCGAGTGGAATCTCCTCGCCTCCGATGCCGTGCGGGTATCCGCTTCCGTTGTACTTCTCGTGGTGGTGCAGGATGAGGTCTACGACCTCCTGGAGGGCACCGACATCGTGCACTATGGCTGCGCCGATGACGGGATGATCTCTCACAACGGCCCGCTCTGCCGGTGACAACCCCCTGGGTTTGCGGAGGATGGCGTCATCGATACCTATCTTCCCTATGTCGTGCAGGAGAGCTGCCGTTTCCAGTGTGCGCATCTGTTCCGCATCGAGTCCGACGACCATGCCGCATACCATGGAGTACTGTGCGACGCTTTGCGAGTGCCCGCATGTGTAAGGATCCTTGGCGTCAATGGCGCTTGCAAGCGCACGGATCGTGCTGTGGTAGCCCTCATCGATAGACTCTCGGAGTCGTATGTTCTCCAAGGCCATGCCTGCTGTCGACCCGATAATTCGAGCAATTTCGAGGTCGCGGGCTGAATACGGTTCATCCGATTTGTGACGCGTAGCTTCCAAAGCTCCCAGCACGTGTCCGTCAGTAAGAACAGGAATACATAGTACTCTGCGGCCGTGAATGTCAGGAGGCTCGCACTGCAGTTCCGCCAGCGTATCGCGGTCGCCGGGTTCATTCAGAATGATGGGTTGCTTGTGCTGGATGACCCATTGCGCTGCTGCATCCAGCTTGTTGGTCTTTGTCTGTGATGCTCGCACTCGATTCTCACCGTTACACATACGGTAATGGATCCTGTGGCCACGTCCGTTCGCGAGGTACAGGGTACAGCTCGAAGCTGTGAGTGTGGTATGAGCCATTTCGAGTATGCCCGCGACCATTTCCGGTGGATCCCAACTGGTCCAGTCGCTTGTTTGTATCCTGTCGAGCAACTGTTTGCGGAATCTGCGCCACGCGGACTCGTTATCAGACGTGCAACTGGTGTACGTTTCCGGCACCTGATGGTCTGCGCCGGAGATTCCATACGTGCGCGTTGTTGCAGGCATTTCTGCCGTCTCCATGTGGTCCTCAGAGGTTTGACGTCGAGTTGCACGTTCGGCAGTCAACCAATTGTGACATACTCCCTCGTGCTGATTCGCTGTGCCTTCTCATACAGACGCTCGAGATCAGCTGCACTGAACAGCCGCCACCCGTGCCTGTCCGCTGTGCCCACATCCTCGAACTCGCCTGAGCGCAGCCAACGGAAGAACGTATTCTTACTGATGCCGGCCATCTGGCAGGCTTCAGCCGTCCTGTAGTACGTCACGCCCCGGATTGTTGTTGGCATTGTGGCTCTCCTGTGTTATTAGTTGGGTGTAGCTGATTATAGGTGGCACCTGGCATGTACATAAGACACAGAAGTCCGGTGAAGTCTCACTCTTGGTAAGGGTGCTTGTGATCCAGGACGAAAGTCGTTGGCCCGCTCTGGCGCCACCGTGGCGTCACGATCTGCAGTCCATGAAACGGCCGCGGCTGCCGCAGACCTGCGGCAGCCGCCATAACCCGGGCTCTTTTGGTTTAGGGGTTGTCTACTTCTCCTTGAGTTCCTCGATCTCCTCTTCTACCTCCGTGACTCCCTCGTCATAGAATCCCTTTTCATCGGGTGCAAGCTCGTGCAGCAGTCTCAGGAACTCGCCTGCGTGGACGCGCTCTTCATCTGCGATATCCGTCAGCACGCGGATGGCGAGCTTGTTGTCGGTAGACTCGGCAAGTTGCATGTAGAGTTGGATCGCTTCGTATTCTGCGGCGATTGCGAATCGTATCGCCCGAATCAACTCGGTGTGCGTGATCCCGCGGTCATGGGCAAGGCCGGAAAATGCCGTTCCAAAGTCCGGCATGCATTCACCTCCTTCAATTCTCCTCTTCGGGCCCTGTGCGCGCGTCGCGCGTGACACGACACGGCATGCAGCCTGCTATGCGGCTAGGTTCTATCGGTGGACAGGCTATTCGATCAACTCCATGTCCTCTCCACAGCAGACAAGAGTTCCCCATCCCGCTGTTGTCACCGTCACCTCGTTGCCGCACACGTTGCAGCGGTAGTGCTCACCAGTGTTCTTGACCGCCATTTCTTCCACCTCCTTACCTCACTTTAGTTGCCAACTGGCAGTCTGTCAATTGAGACAGGATGGAGGTGTTGTGGTATGCCGGGTTATGTGTGAACGGGTTATACTGTGCCGGAATACTGCCTCTGGCTCTTCCCCTTATGCGCTTAGTGCGCTACCATTCTGCGCCAGCCACAGCGATTTGGCGTTGAGACAGGAGGCGAACAGGTGAAGACCCTGGTTGTGTGTTACTCCAACAGCGGTACTACTATGTCGGTTGCCGAGTGTATCGCGCAGGACCTGCGTGCCGATCTCGATGCTATCGAGGAGGTGAAGGCTAGGCCACCGCTGATATTTGCGGGCAGGAAGTCCAAGGCCACTGTTGGTGCCTTTATGCGGGCTGCCCTGGCTGCCGTATTTGGTCGGTGTTCGAAGATTGCCGAGACTAGAATTGACCCGTCGGGATACGATCTCGTAGTCGTGGGAACACCAGTATGGGCCGGGTCGTTGGCGCCGGCAGTGCGCAGCTATCTGAAGCGCCATCGGCATGCCCTGCAGCGCGTAGCGTTCTTCTGCAGTGCCGGAGATCCCTCGAAGATGCGTGTGTTCAATCAGATGCGCGGGCTTTCCGGGCAGGTTCCTGTCGCGACCATTGCGGTCAGGTCAGAAGATGCCCGTACTGAAGCCTGTCCCAAGGCCATCGGTGAGTTCGTGGCGCAGATCAGGGCGGCTCTGCAGGCAGCCTGACGGTTGGTGGCGTAGTACCTGGGTAGCCCCATTGCTCATGCGCCCGAAAGGAGGCGTCGGGCAAACTCCCGCGCTCTAGCGAGATCGAACTCATTGGGATGTCCCTTCGACACACCTCCCAGCCTGCCCCATGGGCCATAAGTATCGAAACCCTTGCAATGGAACTCGCCCACGATGGTATATCCCTTGCGACGCAGTATTCGCCGCAGCTTGCGATGATAGTCGATGCCGATTAGCCGGGGCAGCCGGTATCCGGTGCCGCTTGTGGAGAATAGGAACGCTGCTGCACCATGGCCCTGGTGCAGCGCGTTCGCGAATTCGAGCATGCTCCGGTGGTGCGCACCAAAGAAGATACCCGAGCCGAAGCCGACGAGAGAACTACCCCGCACTGCCTCTTCCGCCTCGACACCTGGCTCAAGCGTGCTGGCATCCAACACAGGAGCCATCACTTCGGCAACCTGTCGCGTATTGCCGTGATGAGTCGACGTGTAGACGATTGTGCGACTTGTCGGCACCATCAGAGACGGCATCCTGCCGGGGGTACGGTGAGTAGCGGTCCCGCCCAATGGTCCATGACATGACGGGTAACCGAGCCCACAGCCCATCTGAGAATGCCGGACTTTCCGTGAGTGCTCATAGCGATAAGATCAACGCCGTTGCTATCGGCGTATTCGAGAATCTCGTGAGCCGAATGTCCTTCCAGTACCACGGTTTCGACGCCTCCGCAGTGTGTGCGCATAGTGTCGGCAACATACGAGAGGTATTCCTCGGCTGCGCGAAACTCATTCTTTTGCAACTCGGCCGCCTGCGTGTCACCGATTTCGCTGGCGAGGGAGGGTAGGTATGGCTCGACTACCCTGAGGAGTATGACCTGCGGCGTCTCGCAACTGCGCGCCAGTACGCGCACATGGTCGATAATACATTCGGATTGCCTGGAACCGTCAAGAGTCACCAGTATCTTCTCGTACACCTCTTACCTCCTCTGTCTCCTACGCTCCATCCGGAATGCCTCTTTGATCAAGGGTGGTGTCCTGTGTGTGGCGGAGTATACCCAGCCCTTTACCCCTGGTCAAAGAGGTGCTAAGTGACGTTGTTGAAGAACATGTCCATGCGAGGCTTGTGAGGGATAGGCGTACAGGTCGTAACGGGATATGGCTCCTGTCTCGTTCTCAGGAGCAATGGGTACCCGTTCCATCGCCGCACGGAATGGCATGGAGTTGCTGTTAAGCTTCGAAGTGACAACCTGCTTCGTGGTTCGTGTCTATCCTGAGAGCCGACACCCCTCCGGTGGCAGCGTCAGCAATGGTCCGGGCCAGTGGTCCATTACGTGCCGTGTAACCGACCCGATGGTCCAACGGGCGATGCCCGATTTACCGTGTGTGCTCATGGCGATCAGGTCGATGCCATGGGTCTTGGCGTACTCGACGATTTCATGGGCCGCGTTTCCCTCCACCACTACTGTCTCGACATTGCCGCAGTGAGGGCGTAAAGGATCGGTGACGTAGGAAAGGTACTCTTGTGCCTGGCGGAGTTCGAATGCATGGATATCGCGTGCTGTCGCCTCGCCGACGTGGGTAGCCATAGTCGGAAAGGCAGGTTCCACGACTCTCAGCAGTACCAGCCTGGATATGCCGCAACTCCGGGCCAGCATGCGGACATGATCGAGCATGCATTCGGATTGTTTCGAACCATCCAATGGTACCAATACCTTCTCGTACACTATTCACCTCCTCACTTCTGAAGCCAAAAGCGGACCTTCACCCATGTTCCGTCAGGCACACCACTACGACCACAGGTCATCGTGCTGTGTGCGGCGGAGTATAACCAGCCGTTTCGCCGCGGTCAAAGCACTGCTCTGGTGGTGATGCTTCGCTCTTGACCGGGCGCTCGAATACTGTGCGATTCATATTGTATACTCGCAGATACGAGAATCTGGTGCATGGCGTCAGATGACGCTGCTGGACACTTGGGAGGAGGTTGGGTTCGTATGCCTCGCAAGATGAAGCGAATCGAGGTTGCGATACGGCAGATGGAGATCGATGACCTTAGTGAAGTGTACAGGCTGGGAGAGAGCCTGTTCACCAGCGAGGAGTATCCGATTCTGTACCGTACATGGGATCCCTACGAGGTCACGGGCATGTTCACTTCTGATCCAGAGTTCTGCCTGGTGGCGGAAGCGGACGACCGTGTGGTGGGATTCGTGCTGGCGACGACAGTGGAAAAAGAGGGTACCGCGTGGAAGCGGTACGGCTATCTCGAGTGGATTGGCGTTGCGGATGGATTCCAGCACGCGCGGTTAGGGCTGCGCCTATACCGTCGACTGGAAGAACGCTTTCGCGAGGAGGGCGTGCGCATGATCATCGCAGATACGGTCGTGGAAAACGAGAGAGCCATCGGTTTCTTCAGTCGGCTCGGGTTCACTGCCACGGGCAAGCACATCTGGTTCACCAAGACACTGCGCCGGGAGGGCGTGAGAGCAGAGGCCGCTGGCGGTGGAGCGAGGTCGGGTACTCGAAGGCGCAAGGTGGGTATGGCAGTTCCTCCAGGGCCTGGAGCGGCTACAGAAGTGGTCTCAGAGGAGGATACGTTGGATGCCTCGCAATGAGACCGGCGTGAATCCCGAGAGGCTGCGCGACTTGCTCGAGCAGATGGTGGATATTTACAGCCCCTCCGGCAAGGAGGAGGAATTGATAACCTTCGTCGCCGAACACCTGCAATCCCACGGCGTTTCTGTGAAGCTGCAAGAGGTTGACGAGCAGCGCTGCAACCTTATAGCCATTCCGGAAGGGCGGGAGCAGATAGAACTCTGTCTGGTCGGTCATGTTGATACTGTGACGGCCTATGACCTCGATGCCTATGGATTCGAGATGGTGGAGGAAGAGGTGCGGGGGCTTGGTACGGTGGATATGAAATCCGGTTGCGCGGCCATGGTTGAGGCGTTCACCGTGTTGTGCAACGAAGGCACACATGCACCGCCTGTGGCACTTGCATTGGTGGTTGATGAGGAGGAGGACAGTGCCGGGGCACACACACTGGTTGACGAGTATCACTTCCCGTGGGCGGTTGTCGGAGAACCGACGGGACTCGCTCCGTGCCTCGGACATTATGGTTATCTTGAGGTGTTTCTCAGGGCGCGGGGTAAGCGGGCGCACTCTGCGGTTCCGGAGGTTGGACAGAATGCTATAGAGGCGATGCTGCGTCTCCTGCTACATATAACCGATTTCGCCACCTCCGAAGGGTCGCGTGTTGTCTACAACATACGGGAGCTGTCCGGATTGCCGTCCGGATTCGTGGTTCCGGATCTTTGCGAGGCTTGGCTGGACTTTCATCTGCCTCCGGACATGCGCGTTGACTCTTTGAAGGCTGATCTCGAAAGAATCGTCGGCCCGGATGCCGTCGGGCTGTCGTCCCTTGATCTCTACATGCGCTTCGAAGATACCTACGCCGGCTACGAGATATCGACCGAGCGCGCGTTCGTTCAGCGACTACGGAAGGTATACGAGAAGATGGGACTGGGTTGGTCAGCACAACACTTCCGAAGCCACTCGGATGGCAATGTACTATGGGCTGCCGGGATAGACCCAATAATACTGGGTCCGGGCAGGCTCGATCGTGCCCACAGCCAGGATGAGGGAGTCCCGTTTTCTGAGATCGTTACGGCGGCAAACCTGTATCTGAACATAGCTCGCTCGATGGCTTGAACCGGAACGGCAAAGTCATCGGCAGGGAGGCTGACACGATATGCACACGGTGATAACGCTTGGCACACTTGCCGATAACTACACCTTCGTGCTGGAATCTCAAGGCGAAGCTGTGGTTATAGACCCGGGCGAGGCTTCTCCTGTACTGCGTACACTGGAAAGGCTGGGCTCGAGGCTGCTCGCGGTCCTGTGTACACATGCTCACTTCGACCATACAGGTGGCAACCAGGAACTGGTGCGGCGCACGGACTGCGAGGTACTGCTGCCGGATGACTCCGGTGCGGACAGAATGCTTGGCGTCGGACCGTTCGAGTTCACCGTCCTGGGGACGCCCGGACATTCCGCGGACTCAGTCTGCTTCTACCTGCCGGAAGTCGATGGCCAGCCGGGTGATGTGTTCACGGGAGATACCATGTTCTGCGGTGGGTGCGGGAGACTATTCACGCGCTCTCCTGAGGCGATGTGGGCGTCACTGTGCAAGCTGGCGGCTCTTCCGCCGGAAACCCGTGTGTTTTGTGGACACGATTACACGCTCGAGAACTACGAGTTCGCGGTCACTCTCGAGCCGGAGAATTCCGCACTAAGGGCACGACTGGCGGAGGCACGTCGACTCGCGTCGGATGGAAGCGTGACAGTACCGTCCACGATTGCTGCGGAGTGTGCAACTAACGTGTTTCTGCGCGCGGCCGACCCAAACCTGAGGCGCGTCCTTGGCATGGAGTCGGCTACGGACGTGGAAGTCTTCGCCGAGGTGCGTCGCCGCAAGGATCGCTTCTGATCCGCTGGGTTACCGCAGGAGCCCCCAGATAACGTGCCAGACGAGGTTGGCCGATGTGTGCACGGTAACGGCAGCGAGGTAGCCACTTCGACGCAGGAAGTACGCTGCGACGAGTGACAGTGTTCCGTTCAGAAGGAACAGCTCCGCCATCATCGGCATCGGTATCTCCGAGAGGGATTCCAGTCCCAGCAGCACCATCACAGCGGGAATATGGGCGATCGAGAAGAACACCGCCGAGAAGATGGCAGCATTCCAGAAGACCGGACGCTCCATCTCGCCTTTCAGCACCACGTGTGACACCAGCCATACCAGCAGCGGGATGAAGAAGAGGCGAAACATCATCTCCTCTCCGATCCCTGCGCTGAACGATGCCAGGACGGATGTCGGGAACGGCGGATGCGGTAGCGGACCATAGGGATGTAATCGGCCAAAGAGGTTGTCAGCCACTATGAACAGCAATCCCAGCCATAGTCCCACGATGAAAGGATTCAGGAAGCGCTGTCGATTCGTTACCCTGCTGTCCAGCAAGTCGGGATAGCCCAGCTTTCGTGTGAGACGAAGCCCGAGATAGCCTAGTCCTCCGTAGAGAAACAGCACCAGTGCGGCGTTCATCAATGCCAGCGGCAGCAGGTCTACCTCGATATCTGGAATGCCGGGCGCCATGCCCTGTGGCATGAACGTGATGACGGCAGCCAGAATTGAGTTTAGGACCACCAGTCCGAGGAACACTAATGTAGAAGGTGAAAGCCTGTGCATGGGCGGCATATTCTAGCGTACCGGTTCTCCCCACGCACGAGTCATGTCGACAAAACCTGCAGCGTGAATGTCGCGTCGCGTCAGCAAGTCCCAGAGACGGCAGGGGCATCCGCAACAACACCGGGCCATCCCATATGGGACACGTGCGCTATTACTAAGCTTCTGCTTGCAGACGCGTTGCTGCCGTTCCTGCTCAATGTTGCCGGTATCACGGGAATCAGACTCTGTGGCGTATCAGTGTTACGTGCATCGTGCCGAGCCGGCCTCATCAGCTCGGGATGGCTGCCTGAGAGAGCCGAACTGCGCCTCTGGGGTTCAGTGTCTCCATCGCAGTGTGCGGGATGAATCTTTCCCACAGCCGACCCACTCAAGAAGAGTACAACTTCTTCACCAGTGCGGCGTACCGTTGCGCGAATCTCTGACAACGCGTCAAGTCCTCTTCCTGCAGCTTGCCGGTTGATGTCACTCCGTAGTGATGACCCTGGAAATCGCCCTGGACGACCATGCCGTGTATTAATAGCGCCTCGAGGATGCTGATGACCGTGGTTTCCTGTCCGGTCGATCCTGCGGATGAGAATGCTGCGCCCATCTTGCCGTCAAGCCTGCCGTGGTACTTCACGCTGTCGTCCAGCAGCTTCTTTACCTCCGCGGACATGGTGCCGTAGTAGGTAGGCGATCCAATGATGACGCCATCGACGCCTAGCAGGTCCTCTGGAGTCGTGTCCTCCACTCGGCGGCACTCCGCGTCCAACCCCTCGCCTTGAAGAGTTCCGGTTATGGCATGCGCCATGGATTCGGTGTGTCCGGTGCGGGAGTGGTAGATCACCAATACTCTTGCCATGTTCCCTCCTTCAGTTGTGTTGGTCCTTGGTCTGTTATCGGTTCACTGAGTGCCCCGTCGGAAACGTCTGTGCCCGACGACACAGTCCGGCCTGCTACCAGCTCGTTGCTGACGTGCGATACCCATGTATGGCGACCCCTGCCCCAGTTGCGATGTGACTCTCAATCTGCGAACTCGTAGTGGATGCTCTGGACCCGGCCCCTCCAGTATGGCCTCGCTCCCTCCTGCAGAAGCCACGCCACCTCGCCGTCGAATGGTATCAGCACGCCATCATGCCGCTGGTAGTTGCTCCACCTTCCTTCCCAGGGCGTAGGAATCACCTTTCCGCCCACGACGCGGCCCCGCCGCTCGGTGCGGACCGATTCGATCAGGTCATTTGTGCCAAAGCTGAACTGCATGCTCAGCGTCAGGTTACCGTCGCGCATCGTTGCGGTGGCACGTCTGTCGTCCAACGCCTCCCAGCGCACTCCTTGACCCGGCAACAGAGCGGTGGGATACCATGCGCACTCGGCGAAGAATCGCATCAACTCCCCCTCGGCAACGCCTGGCGCGTCCCGCGCTTCCATGACGGAGAACAGCCCGAATACTGATGCATGCAGGGTTCCCGTGCCCGCAGCGTACGCGTCGTGCACACGCACACTGATCCCGGGGGTTACAGCGATTCGCGCGTCCCACAAGAATCCCGGCCGCCTTGTGACGACACGCTGTGTCGAAGCAAATGGCTTCCAATTCTGACCCGTCTCGCTCAAGTTGAACATTCCGGTGTGTGTCATTCGCACGCCATCGATGATGGGCTGCCCATCTGTGAGCACGGCTCGGAAGTACCTCTGTACCGGAGCAGGAAGGTCTCCAAGCTCCTCAGGATCGAACGCGGGCTGCTCGAAGTGCGAGCGGGAGGAGTTAAGCTGCGCATTGATCTGCCGGGTCTCGAAACGCCATCGGGCGCTTCCGCTGGCGACTGCAACAGACGCTATCACCATCACTCCAACCAGTATGAGAAATGCTGTCTGCGGCCACATTTCAGGGGCTCCGTTCGGTGCAGTCGGCAGTCTTGGATCCTGCATGGTTCACAGGTCAAGAGCCACCCTTAGGGAATCGCTGCTCGACCGTCCAGCGGACCTCCATCAGCCACTCCTTGCGCTGCTCTGCTGAGCTCATGACGACGACGCTGAAGTTTCTGCGGTAGAAGCTGCTCACGCCGCAGAGTCCGAAGACGCAGTTCTTCCAGAGCGTCTCCAGGGGATCGCCGAAGGCGGTAAGCTCGCGCTCGGCACCTGTGTTGGATGTGTTGAACACGACGGCGATCTGCGCTCTGAGTAGCGGCTTCGGGACGCCCTCCCCTTTGTCGCCCTCGGGAAACTCATACGCTACTCCGGGACGGATCACCCGATCGATCCACCCCTTCAGTATCGCAGGAGGTTGTCCCCACCAGTTGGGATGAATGACAATAATGCTGTCTGCCTCAGCAATCTCAGTGCAGTGCTGACGGAGGTCCGGTGGCAGAGGCGCGTCCCTGGGGATCTCGCATGTCCTCAGCAGGGGGTCGAAGTTTTCATCGTACAGGTCGTGAAAACGCAGGTCGTGCTCGTTTCTACGGAGCGCATCGACGCCAACCGCAGCTATCGCATGGTTGAAACTGTTCGCAGACGGATGGGCAAGTATCACCGACACCTTCACCGGACAGGCCCTCCCTATATCACTGCGATGGATGACACTATGATACTATCGCATTCCGGTGCCTTAGTGAAGCGGAGTATGATGGTGAGTGCCGGGCGCGCCCCGCGGTGTTCTCAGGGGAGTTCATGTCACTCATAGCCGTTCATGCGCTGTTTGCGTGGGGCATTGCGAGGCTTCTGCGCCGCCTCCATACGTGTTCCCGGGCCGAGATTCTGGTGGGTTGTCTGTGCTCGGGTCTGGTCGCCGGATTCCTGGCCGTGCTGATCTGGCCTGCCGATTCTGTGGTGTTGGTGAACCTGCCCGGGGTACTGTTGGGTGACCTCATCTACAATTCATCGATTCGACTCATCGGTGACCCGTCGTCACCACAGGCGCACTTCACGATTCCGTGGTTTCTGCGGGTGCCCCAAGTGCATCTTCTTGCCTCGATCCTGTTGTGGGGACTTGTTGGCGGCGTTCTCCAGTTGGTAGTCAACCGTCGGAATCATTGACTGTGTTGTCGCTTCATTGTGCAGTGGGGCTATGGTCGGAAATCTGCGATAATCGCATGCGATTCCGCATGTCACGAATGAAATCTCCTTGACAGCCCCCTGAAACATTGGCTATTCTAGCAATCGCCCCGGGTCACCGAGCGGCGAGAAAGGGCCCGACCCCGAGAAGTAGTGTCATCAGTCTCCTGAAACCACAAGTAGAGGGAGGACGAAGGCAGCGGCACTCGGGAGTTGGAGTCGGAGTATCGGTTGTAAGGACACCCGGGGCACTTTTTTGTTGGTCGTGGCAACTCTTCTCTCACTGGTTGCTTCATCTTTTCGGTATTGCCATTCTTTCCTGTCGCCCTTCACGCCACGCATACTTAGGCTCCGCGTAATCCCGGTTGCGCTCAACTCCCGCGAGAGCAACGGGGTTGCAGCGCCCCGTGGGTACGGACATTTTCGCTGAATAGTTACGGGAGGACAGAATCGTAGAACATCCACACACCACCGACAGGGGTCTTGACAGGGCATCGCGGCGTACCGTAATCTACGGTTGTTAGAGCAATCTAACACCTTGTATTTTCTGCATCCGATGAGCAGTCCGAGTGGAAGATTGACCAAATCCCTTGAGGATTACCTCGAGGCCATCGCTGTTCTGCATGAGCGCGACGGCAAGGCCACGGTGACTACGCTGAGCGAGGCGGCAGGCGTGAAGAAACCCAGCGTGGACTGGGCTGTGAGGAAACTTTCGGATGCCGGCCTGGTGACACACGAGCGATACGGTGATATCCATCTCACTGACGAAGGGGCCCACCTTGCCGACGAAGTCTGTCGCCGCCACAAGGCCCTGTTGAGCTTCCTAACCGGCATCCTCATGGTAGACACGGAAACAGCCGAGGTTGACGCCTGCAGGATGGAACACGCGCTGAGCAGAGAGAGCATGCATCGTTTGGAGAGCTATATCAGCTTTGTGATGAAGTGTTACCCGGGCAGATCTGATTGGGAGGACATATTCAACCGCTATCTGCAGTATGGCGTGGACCAAAGGGGGATACTCCCCGATCTCGATAGCGGTGCTTCACCAGACGGCGAGGGACGAGAATGATCTGTGTTTACTGGCATTGGGAGGATAGAGGCTTCGTGGCAGTCAATCTCGGCGAGTCGGCAGGTATCGCTGATTCTGAGGAACAGGGCCTACACGGTTCCGCACGGCAAATCATGAACAGAGGAGCTACGTAGCATGGAGGCTTTGATCTACAGTTTTTTGGCTGGAGTATCCACCGTTCTCGGTGCAGCGATCGTGATGCTATTTGGCAGACCGAGCCACAGATTGTTGTCAGCATTACTGGGATTTGCCGGCGGTGTGATGCTCGCCGTCGCCTTCTTCGATCTGTTGCCGGAGTCATTGGAGTTCGGGTCGGTAATGGTGGCGACGGCAGGCTTCTTCGCGGGGGCCGGCATAATGTACGGGCTGGATCGGTTGCTGCCCCACGCACACTTCTCCAACAATGAGCATCCGACCTTTGAGAATGTGCCACACGTTCAGAAGCATAGACGAGACATTTTGCGAGTGGGCTATCTCGTCTTCCTGGGATTGGCGTTACACAACCTGCCCGAGGGTTTGGCAATCGGCGCAGGTTTGGAGGCGAGTCCTACCCTGGGTTTGTACATCGCTATCGCGATCGCATTGCATAACATCCCCGAAGGCATCGCCGCCGCCGGCATCCTGAGGGCCGGCGGACTTACTGTCGTCAGGGTGCTGCTTCTCACTCTGGTCATCGGCCTGATGACTCCGCTGGGTGCGGCCATTGGACTTCTTTTCTTCCACATCTCGCCGCTGTTCATCGCAGCAGGTATGGCGTTTGCAGCGGGGGCCATGGTGTACATAGTGGCTGATGAACTGATTCCTCAGTCACACAGGCTGGACGACCATGTGTCAATCGGTGGACTCATCCTGGGTCTGATGGTGGTCTTCCTGTTGACCGCATGAACGGCCAAGCTGTTGGGCCCATTTCACGTGGGGTAACTGCTGACGCATTGCCGATCTGATCACTCGAGCAGGCTCTCAACCGAGGAAGACCATCGGCTGCACTGCACAGAACGGCAACAAAGAACCGGGGGGCCGGTGAGTCATCTGTTCGCATGCGCATGCTATGCGCTTGTCATAATTGTTGGCAGATTGTGATTCAGTTCAGGTACAATCGAACAGACTGGCCACTGCACCTCCTTCGGAGGCATGACCACCCGGGTCACAGATGGCCGGTGAAGTTCCGTATGACTGACATACAGGGAGGGGTGTATGTTCGACGACAAGACGCTGAGACAGGTGCACGTTGGGATGCTCGAATGGTGGGAGAAGGTCAAGGACGCCGCCGCGAGCACCTGGCAGAACAAGCGATACTCCACTGTGTCCGACCTCGAGATCAAGCCCCTCTACACGCCTGAGGATGTCAAGGACCTGGACTACGAAGCGCAGATCGGATATCCCGGCGCATATCCGTTCGCGCGCGGCTGCCAGCCTGACATGTACC
>PUON01000083.1 GCA_003552125.1 Dehalococcoidia bacterium
CTGCACTATAACCCATAGCTGGCCGAATTGAAATCGAGCCCACTGCTCTCTTCCAACCTGCAAATCACCGACTCGTGTCCCAAGCTGCTAGGGAATTGGTGTTACAGGCGGAGATGCGTCGCACTTCTCCGTCCGGAGCCAGAGTTCACTGCCATCGGTGATGAACTCGATGCTGCCGTGCTCCGCCGTCGTCAGCACCTCAACACCGTAAGCACCCAGCCGCTCCAGCACCTCATCGTGTGGGTGCCCGTAAGGGTTGTCACTACCCGCTGAGATCACCGCTACCGCCGGATCCACCGCGACCAGGAACTGTGTGGTGGTCGAAGTCGAGCTGCCGTGGTGTGGCACCTTGAGCACGTCGCAATCGAGTGCCGCCCATTGTGTGTGAGTGAGCACCCGTTCGGCCTCCATCATGATGTCGGCGGCGAACAGGAACGAAATCTCACCATAGCTAATCCGTATTACCACCCCGTTGTTGTCGGTGTCGTCCGTTGTGCCCAGGAGCGGCAGTACTGTCGGATGCAGAACCTGCAGGTGTACGCCGTCGCTGAATAGCACCTCGTATCCTGTGGTGACTGTGAGCTGGGTGATGTTCGCGCGTGCCAGCCGGCGGTGCCACTCCTCAGCCAGAAGCGACGTATGCTCGTATGGCGACTCGACTACTATACCCACACGGAAACGGTCAACCACGTGGGGCAATCCTCCAATGTGATCGGCGTGCGCATGTGTGGCCACCACGATGTCGATGCGACGGTTCCAGAAGGGCAGGTGCCTGTCTATTATCGCGCCCGTCTGTTGCCCGTCAATTCCTCCGTCTATGAGAACTGTCCTTCCCGCGGGCGATACAACCAGCGCTGCATCCCCCTGTCCCACGTCAAGGACAACGACGCGCAGCTTTCCATCCGGGGCTGACGCTATGGCAGCCCACACCAGCACGGCTGTCAGAAGCAGTGGAGGTATCGCCCAGCGCAGCCTGGAGTGAGGGGCGCTCTCTCTATAGCGTGTTCGATGAGGCTCTTCCGCCCGAGAACGCGTTCGCAGGCGATGCCACATGAATGGAACGAAGCAGAGGATTGCGAAGTACGCCGTGATGACCCAGCCGTGCTGCATGTCGATTCGCGCCACCGCCCACGGAAGGGCCGAGAACGTCTCGATTATCGTGATGATGGCGCTGAGAAACAGCCATGCGAGCCACGCGAATGGTGTGGCGAGGGCAGTCGAGACCAATGCGACAGTGCCTGCCACTGCCGAGAACCCGAGTGCGAAGGGAAGCAGCGGCAGGGTGAGTACGGACACAGGTATTCCCAGCATTGAGACCTGACCGAAGGTTATTGCGCACACCGGCCAGATGGCGATTGTGGCTGCGAGCGTCGCGGCCACGATATCTCTGGCTGTTTCGCCGCCGGCCACGCCGGGTGCGGGCAAATGCTGGAAGTGGCTCGCAAGTCGGCTGAGTTCGGCCTGGATTGGACGGTAGAGCAGGATGAGTCCGCCCATCGCCAGCGCGCTCAGCTGGAAGGAAGCCTGCCACAGCAGTTGCGGTTCGACGCCTGCCATGATGGCGGCGGCTAATGCGAGCGCTGTGGGCCCGTGCTTCTGTCGCCCCGCCAGTTCCGCGATGAGAAAGGTACTCGCCATCAGGGCCGCTCTGACGACCGGTGGCCTCAGTCCCGAGAACACCGCGTAGGTCCAGAGCGCCAGCAGTGCGATCCATACGTAGAGGTAGTGCCGGCGCCCCAGTGCCGCGAGTAGAATCGTGAGGATTGCGGCCGCAAGAATTCCAAGGTGCAGTCCGGATATTGCCAGCAGGTGTGCGGTGCCAGTTCGAATGAATGCCTCAGAGAGTGAGTCGGAAAGCCCGCCCCGCCTGCCCAGGAGTATGGACTGTGCGAGAGAGGCCTCCGGCTCCGGCAGTACCGAACCGATGGCGGTTCCCATGCTGCGGTTCAGTGACAGCAGCCTCGCTCGCACGGAGGTGAGATCTGACGGAATCGCCTCCAACGAGCCGGTAAACGCAGTGGAGTAGATGCCCTGTCGCGCAAGGTACTCCCGGTAGTCGAAGCCATCCAGAATTGGCGGCGTCCTAAGGTAGCCTCTGAAGAGAATTTCGTCTCCATAGTGCAGTGGCCGGGGATCCGGGGTCGTAACCTGTATTCTGCCTTGAACCGACGTCCGGGAGCCGTACTCTTCTACCAGGATGTGGTCCAGCACTACCTGCGTATAGCGACCGCCGTATTCAGGCTCCTGCGCGACGGTCGCATACAGTGTCACTGAGTCCGAGTCGTTGTACTGAGAGATGAGTGGGATTCTCTCGCACGGCAGAGAACGCTCATAGCGACAGATTCCAAGAACTCCGAACAGCAGCGTGATGAGGATCAGAACCGCCATTGTGGCAGGGGTGCGGCGGGCAAGCAGCAGGCATGAGGCTATTGCAGGGCAGAGAACTGTGAGCCAGGCGGGATTGTGCGTGGCGCCGAGTGCCACGCCGGCGATAAACGCGCAGCTTGCGGCCAGTACCCACATACGCGACTGCGTTACGGCGTAACGGTGACGAACTCCTTTAAACCTTCGTATGTTGCGGTGCCGATACCTGAGACCATCTTCAGTTCCCCGGTGCTGTTGAATGGTCCGTGGAGGTCTCGGTGTGCCACGATTGCATGTGCCCGCTCAGCGCCGATGCCCGGAAGGGCCTGCAACAGCCACGGTTCGGCGTGATTAAGGTCGATCCTCTGTGGTGAGCGACTCTCGTGTCCGCGGACTGTGCTGATGTGAATCTCCGTGGGCGGCGTTTCGCGTTCGTCAGCCAGGAGCCGCAGGACGTCGTAGATGGAGTCGGATTCGTCCAGCGTGTAGACGCCCTCGTGAACTGTGCCGGTGAGGTGAATGCGGATGGGGACGTAGCCGGATTCCGGCGCGGGATTGAGTTCCACGGAGGTGAGGTGGTAGGTGCGGACGTGCGGGATGAGCACGGACAGTCCAACGGCTATCGCTACCAGCGCAGCCAGAATTATCGCCTGTGTGGCGAAGTCCTGTCGGATCACTTGAAGCCGGCCTTCTTCATACTCTCAATGTGCGGTAGAATGCGCGTATGGGCGGCGAATCACGCACTATCACAGTTAATCGCAAAGCATACCATGACTATGCAATCGGCGAAACCTATGAGGCCGGACTGGTGCTCATGGGCTCGGAGATCAAGTCCATTCGCGCCGGACGAGTGAACCTCAAGGACGCGTACGCACGGGTTGAGGAAGATGAGGTGTGGCTGGTGAATGCGCATATCTCGCCGTACGATGCGGCCAGCTTTCACGGCCATGAGCCGGGACGGCGCCGGAAGCTGTTGCTGCATCGCAAGGAGATACGGGAGATAGAGGCACTGACGAAGCAGAAGAGTTTGACGCTGGTCCCTGTTCGGCTGTACATTACACGTGGCGTCGCCAAGGTGGCGCTGGCGGTTGCGAGGGGCAAGAAGAAGTACGATAAGCGCGAGGCTATCGCGCGGCGTGATGAAGAGAGGGAGTTGGATCGCGTCGTGAAGGATCGCAGGAGGTGAGCCATACCGCCAGTGACTGCCGGGTCGCTCCATATGGGGGCGCGTGGGTTCGACAGGGAAGAGCCTACAGGATTGCAGGCTGAGGTGCCATCTACCTCACAAAACAGGTGGCAAACAATAAACGAGAACGAACTAGTTCCCGTCGCGGCCTAAATAAAGGCTGCGCGTTCACCCCGATCTCGTCCCGGTGGGTCGGGAGTGAGCGACACAATGCCGGGATGCCCCGGGTGAAATGCCGGCGAAGCCCGGGTAAGATAAGCCGGATGGCCTGACCGGACTCGGTCGGCGGATGAGGGTCAGGCGACATTATGGAAGCCGACTAAGCCTGTAGCATATTCTGGCAACTCTTTTCTGGACGGGGAGTTCAACTCTCCCCCGCCTCCACCAGTAAGCAGCATTCCATGGGGTTTCTGGAACACGGCCGTTCCTCTCGATGCTATCGGTTCTGAGTTCTGCCGCAATCTCTGTCCCTTCATCTGATGAATGGTCCATGTATGCGACAGCGAGCTTTCGGCATGTTTCATTCCCAAGAATGCGTCTCCTTTAAGACACATTCAAA
>PUON01000120.1 GCA_003552125.1 Dehalococcoidia bacterium
CGAATCGCCGTGCGATCTGACATCGCGCTGGATGGAGCCTTCTTCTGTGCTCTGCCGCAGGTGCCCCGAAAACACGGTGTCATGCAGTGGTGGCAAATCAGCATGAATGGGAGATGCACTCCGTTAGGGGAACAATAAGGGACGACGATTGACTCACGATGAGCTGATGGGCGGAATCACGATTGACATCATCGAGTTCCCAGGCAAATCCACGTTAATAGTTTCACAGGCACGCTGCCTCGGTAGGACCGTCAGAAATGGAAGATACAATGCGCAGAAGGTTGTTTTTATAATGGCATTCATTACCTGGCACGAATCGCGGCGTCTGTCTGGTCTGCCTCAGAGCCTCCAGCGAGTCTCCGACACCCGCGCAAGCAACGCCGAAGCATCGCCGTACCGCATCCGCCTCACGATCGGCAACTGCAAGACAATACGGATCAGCAAGGCACACTTCTCCTGGAAGTGCCCCCCGCAATCGTGCAAGCCACTGATGAAATCGACCCAGGGGTACTGGACGAAGCATTGCCTGACAGGAGCAGGCATGTACAGGAAGGGCAGAAAATGAGCTACGATCCCCCAATGTATGAAGTCCCCAAGAATGGCGAGACCCGCAGACCGTCCGACAGAGAGACACCTTCGGCGAATCCGGGATGCCAGGCCAAGGGGAGAGTGCATCTCAGTCATGAATGATTCGGGCGGTTGAATACTCAGTGACGGCCCACCGATGAGCACATGGAGTGATGACAGGCAGGTTACCCTCAACGCCTGAGGTAATCAACCGAAATCGAGTGCGACCAGTTTTGGCATTTGTAGGTGCTCGCGGTGGAACAGCCGTCATCCATTCTTCCGGAACCTAGGTCTTTGATGATGAAAAGCTGGGAGGACTGACTGCGCATATTGCACCGCAAACGAAAGAGGACACTGCTAAGAGGACATAGACATGAACAACCACCGAAAGGCATGGACACACTCGCGAATCGGTGGACAATCGTATTGCGTGTGCGCCGCTAATACACACTGAATCTGCCGCCGTAGTACAGGCCGTTCGGACATTCCCCCAACTCTTGTACCTATAGAGTCGGGATGGAATTGACACTTGTTCTCGGTATGTCTATCATACAGGCGATTTGCCCAAGGGACGCGTGCACTTTCCATTGTTTGAAATAGCGAATCCCGGGTTTGTGCGATGGGCGCTACAAATATCGTGATTGTCCCAACATAGCGAACAGCAGAGGAATAGCATCATCATGGAAGACAAGGTCATCAGCAAGGCAGACTTCAGCAGCATGGTGGATAGACTGATCCAGGAGGGGGAGTACGACAGTATAGAAGGCGTCAAAACGAAAGATGGGAAGTACTTCTTCGGTTCGCTGACCAATAGCGGTGAACTCTGCCTGGACTACGATGTGACGCTGCTTCCTCCCAAGAAGTACTTTCTCCCGCAGCGGGAGACGGTAATCACCTTCCGCCAGGGCGAAAGACCCGCACCGGAACCCGTCGCTGAAGCCAGTTCCGTGGTACTGATTGGAGTGCATCCCTACGACCTCAAGGCCATGGAACTGTGCGAGGCCGTCTATTCGGCTCCGCCTGCCGATCCCAACCTCATGATAAGGAAGAGCAAGACGGTTGTTATAGGTGTGGATTGCCTCAATCCCAATCCCCAGAGCTTCAGCGCCAGTATGGGTTTTGCCACAACCGAGTCCGGGTATGACCTGATGCTGACCGACATCGGCGACAGCTATGTGGTGTCCGTGGGGACTGACAGAGGAGCAGACCTGCTGGCCAGGTACGGCAGGGCAGCGGATGCAACAGCGACCAATCTGGCCAGGAGAGACGAGGTGCGGGAAATGTCTCTCGGGAGATACGAGAAGAGTCTGTCTATGCCCGCAGACGAGATTCCCGCGATTCTGAATGAGACATGGGACAGCCGGGTATTTGCGGAGAAGAGTGAGGTCTGCCTTTCCTGCGGTTCGTGCGTCATGGTATGCCCGACCTGCGTCTGTTTCGATGTCGAGGACACGGTAGCTTTGTCGCTTGATAGTGGCGAGCGCTACCGGAAATGGGACAGTTGCATGCTCACGGACTTTGCAAAGGTAGCTACGGGCGAGAACTTCCGTGAGGACAGGGAATCGCGATTCCGACACCGTATGCACCGCAAGGGCAAGTACCTTCTTGAACGCTATGACAAACCAGGTTGCGTAGGCTGTGGCAGATGTGGTTTAGCTTGCCTGGTCGACATCGCACTTCCGGCAGACACCTACAATCTACTCAAGGAGGCGAGCTAGCATGGAGATGCATCTGACCCCTCAGGCATCAATCCACCTGCCGCGTCTGGCCGAACTCGTCAGGGCTGAGGATATCACCCGGGTGGAAAGGGTCTACGAG
The DNA here is from genome assembly GCA_003552125.1 of Dehalococcoidia bacterium. Classification (GTDB taxonomy): domain Bacteria; phylum Chloroflexota; class Dehalococcoidia; order GIF9; family AB-539-J10; genus SKVJ01. Next base: position 2,386 of record PUON01000120.1, read on the forward strand.
TTCAAACTGGCTGACGGGGCAGAACTGGGTCACAGGCCGGGGCAGTTCGTTGAGGTTTCATTGTTTGGCATAGGCGAGGCTCCTATTTCCATTTCGTCTTCTCCAACCAAGCGAGGCACATTTGAGATAGCTGTTCGTGCCGTTGGAAATGTCACCAACGCTCTCCAGAAGCTGGAAGTGGGGTCAACCGTAGGCATCCGCGGCCCCTTTGGCAACGGTTTCCCGGTGGAGGAGTTCAAGAACAAGGACCTCCTTATCGTTGCGGGCGGCATCGGCCTCTTCCCGGTACGCTCTCTGATCAACTTCGTCCGCGACAACAGGGCACATGTCAACCGCTTGATAATCGTCTTCGGTTGCCGCAGACCGGAAGAAAGGCTGTTCTGTGATGAGCTCGCCACCTGGTCACAATGTGAACAGACCGAGTTTCTGGAGACGGTCGACACATGTGACGAATCCTGGACGGGCAACGTGGGTGTGGTAACCAGTCTGTTTCCCAAGATCGACATCGATGCCGAAGATACCTATGCAGTTGTCGTCGGCCCTCCGGTCATGTATCGCTTCGTGGTCAACGAGTGTCTCAAGAAGGGGATACCCGAAGACCAGATTGTTCTATCGCTGGAGCGAAGGATGAAGTGCGGCGTCGGCAAGTGCGGGCACTGTCAGATGGATGGTAGTTATGTCTGTCAGGATGGCCCGGTCTATACGTACTCAGTCCTGAAGCAAATGAAAGAGGCTATCTAGATGAAACCGAAGGTTGCGTTCTTTGATTTCACCAGTTGTGAAGGTTGTCAACTGGAGGTACTGAACTTCGAGCAGGAAGTACTACAGTTGCTCAACCTGTTGGAGATCGTCAATTTCAGAGAACTGATGACAGAGCGGTCTGATGACTACGACATAGCCATTATTGATGGAGCGATCAGCACTGACGCTGACGTTGCCAGGATAAAGGAGATTCGAGAACGGGCCAGCATTCTGATCACCATCGGGGCCTGTTCCTCATTGGGCGGAGTGAACTGCCTGAAGAATGCATACCCCATGGAAGAGGTACTCAGCGTGGTCTACGGCGACGCTGCAGGGTACTACAACACCATCCCGGCACGACCTGTCAGTGCAGTGGTTCCGGTTGACTACGCCCTCCCTCAGTGCCCTGTGAACAAAGCGGAGTTTCTGGAAGTCGTCAAGGCCCTGCTGCTTGGCAAGAAGCCGGAAATACCGAACTATCCGGTGTGCGCAGAGTGCAAGATGGCCGAGAACGCCTGCGTATTTGACCTCGGACGGACGTGCCTGGGTCCCGTCACCAGGGCTGGGTGTAACGCCCTTTGCGTCACATGGGGACGCCACTGCTGGGGTTGCCGTGGCCTTGTCGACGACCCGAATGTCGACGCAGCAACAGATGTGCTGAAGGAACACGGCCTGACCGCCGAGGATATCGTTAATAAGTTCCGAATCTATACGGCCTGGACTGGAGGGTCCGAATGACTCACCTGAAAATAGATGTGCACCATGTGACTCGTATCGAGGGGCACGGCAATATCATCGTCAACGCCAAGGACGGCGCCATAGAGGAGGTCAGATGGGAGGTCCCGGAAGCTCCTCGGTTCTTCGAGGCGATGATGCGGGGACTGCACTACCACGACGTGAACTACGTTTCTCCCAGGATCTGTGGTATATGCTCCCTGGCCCACAATACCGCATCGATAGAGGCAACTGAGGCTGCCTTTGGTATTCAACCAAGCGAGCAGACCCTCCTCCTGCGGAAGCTCCTGTTTCATGCCGAGACGCTGCAAAGCCATGTGCTTCACTCCTGCTTCCTGGTTGCTCCCGACCTGCTCAACGTCGGCAGTGTCATCCCCCTGGCTGAGTCCCATACCGAAGTAGTGGTCAGAGCCTTGCGATTGAAGAAATTCTCCAATGACCTGGCCGATGTCATTGTGGGCAGAAAGACTCATCCGCTGACGACGGTAACCGGTGGATTTACGAAATTTCCGGATGAATCCGCGCTCAAGTCCGTCAGACCCCGGCTTCTTGAGGCGATTGAAGACCTGGACAGGATGGTCGAGTTGTTCAAGTCTCTGGAGATGCCGGACTTCGTCAGGGAAACCGAGTACATCGCGCTCAAGCGGCCCGACGAGTACGCCTTTATTGGCGGCGATATTGCGTCTACAGACACAGGATCTACACCTCCCGAGAACTACCTTGAGATCACCAACGAGTATTGCGTTCCCCATTCCACGGCCAAGTTCACCAGACACAACCGTGATTCCTACATGGTGGGTGCGATAGCGCGCTACAATCTCAACCACTCCCAACTGTTGCCCAAGGCAGCCGAGACTGCGGCACAACTCGGGCTTACGGCACCCTGCCATAATCCGTTTATGAACACCGTGGTCCAGCTGGTGGAATGCGTCCATGCCGCGGAAGATGCCCTGGCGATACTGGATCACTTCATAGCCCGCGGGGTGAAGAACGAGAAGCCAATAGAGAAGGTTCAGGCCGGCAGGGGTGTCGGCGTCGTTGAAGCCCCCCGTGGCCTGCTGATCCATGATTACACGTTCGACGAAAAGGGCTATCTGGTCGAGGCCAATTGCGTCATTCCGACGAACCAGAATCACATGAACATACAGAAGGACTTCGAGGCACTGCTTCCCGGCATCGTCAACAGGCCTGAAGGAGAGGTCAAGCTCCTGCTGGAGATGCTGGTGCGCGCTTACGATCCCTGCGTTTCGTGCTCAACGCACTAGTGGTGCTTCGCAAGCTGCTTCCTTTGTGTTCTGAGGTCAACCGCATGTGAGCTCCCAGGGGCGGCCCGTATTGCACGTGCACCATGGCACAGGCGGCTGGTGACAGCACCGAGGTGAAGCCGGCCCTTCTGGATATACTGTCGCTTCTACAAGAAAGACCGCCCACACCGACGTACCAGGTATCGCACGCCGGTGCAGATGTGCAATTCAGTCCGCCCGGGACAAACTCTCTGCCGGTCAGACAACGGGTAACGATCCACGAAAGACAGCCGGACTCCACGCTGATTCTGTCCTGAAGGTGAGGATTCTCTTCAGAAAGCTTTCGACTTGAGGCCATCTGCAAACTTGCCCCGCAGGTGATACCAGTGCCAATTTGAGTCGTGTAGTCGTTTCACCACACTCGCGTGGTCTCAGGACGCCATGAGAGCGGGGCGGCCTGGAATCTTCCGTATTCCTTCCCATCTTACTCACCGATAGCAGTATACTTCGTCTTCAGGTTGCAGGATGCCGCCTCGCTAATGCCATACTCCCGGCATAGCTTCATCAGCCAGCAACCAGCCGGTTACTCCTTCATCACCCGCTTGTTCCGTTCCACCATGTACGGCTTGCGTATCATTCCGAGTCCTGATCTAGATCTACCAGCGCGAGTGCACCGAAGGCCCGGACGAAACGAGTGCCAATTACTGAGGTGAGATGAACACCACAAGTGACTCTTGAGTCGCAGCACCGGCTGGTCGGTCGTCACGCTGATTCAATCTGCCTCCTCTGCCTTTGCGACTTCCTCTGTCACCGGCAACACGCTGTCGGGGTTCACAGAAATCGAGTCTATATTGCTACGAACCAGAAAGGCGGCAAACTCAGGATGGTCAGTAGGCGCCTGTCCGCACAGTCCTACTTTGCAGTTCTTCTTGTGAGCCGCTTCGATCAGATTGGCGATCGACTTCCTTACGGCCGCGTGCTGTTCATCGAAGAGATACGCCAACTCGGCAGAATCACGATCAACGCCAAGCACCAACTGCGTGAGGTCGTTGGACCCGATTGAGAATCCGTCGAAATAGTCGCAGAAGTCCTCCGCCAGCAGAATATTCGAGGGTATCTCGGCCATTACGTAAACGAGTAGTCCGTTCGTACCTCTCTCCAGCCCGTTCTCTGCGAGAATATGAAGGACTCGATCAGCTTCGTCCGGAGTCCGGCAGAAGGGGATCATGACAATCACGTTATCGAGACCCATAGACTCACGAACCCGATGAATCGCCTTGCACTCAAGCGCGAAACCATCCTTGTAACGCTCGCTGTAGTAGCGCGAGGCGCCACGGAAGCCCAGCATGGGATTCTCCTCGGCTGGTTCAAATTCCTTTCCACCGATCAGACTTGCATACTCGTTGGTCTTGAAATCACTCATGCGCACTATCACAGGATTCGGATGTTGAGAGGCGGCTATCCTGCCGATACCTTGTGCCAGATGATCAACGAAATACTCCGTCTTGTCTTCATAGCCTGCTGTCAATTTGTTGATGTGCTGCCGTACCGTCTTCCTCTCCAACGTGTCGAAGCGTACGAGTGCCATGGGGTGAATCCGGATTACGTTGTTGATAATGAACTCCATGCGGGCAAGTCCGATTCCTTTGGCAGGCAACCGCCACCATCGAAATGCCGCCGTTGGACTGGATATATTCATCATCACCTGGGTGCGGGTCTCGGGAATGCTCTCGAGGCTGACATCGGACACTTCGTAGTCCAGCGATCCCTCATAGACGTATCCCTCATCGCCTTCTGCGCACGAGATCGTAACTTCCTGCGCGTCCTCCAGTTCCTGCGTTGCCCGCTCCGTCCCGACTACAGCAGCAATGCCCAGTTCACGGCTGACGATGGCCGCATGTGACGTTCTCCCTCCCAGATCGGTTACTATTCCTAAGGAGCGTTTCATGATTGGGACCCAGTCAGGATCGGTCATCTCCGTGACCAGGATTGAACCGTCCTCGAAGCGATCCATTTCACTGGCACTCCTGATTACCTGTACCGGGCCGCTGGCGATAGCCTCGCCCACGCTCAAGCCAGTCAACAGACGCTCTCCTCGCTCTTTCAGACGGTACGACTTTAGCGTGGCACCTTCCTTCTGCGACTGTACTGTTTCAGGACGAGCCTGAACGATGAATATCTCGTTCTGTTCGCCATCCTTGGCCCACTCTATATCCATGGGCTTGCCGTAGTGATCTTCTATCACACGCGCCCAGCGCGCCAAGGTGAGAATTTCCTGATCATTCAGCGCAAAGGATTGCCGCTCATCAACAGGGGTAGATACACTTCGAGTGGGCTGACCTCTCCGTGAGGAATAGACGATCTTCGTCCGCTTATCTCCCTTGGTCTTGCCAATGATGGGAGCCAAGTCTTCATTGTGTACCAGTGGTTTGAATACGGAATACTCATCTGGATTGACCAGGCCCTGCACCACCGAGTCACCCAATCCCCAGGAAGCGTTGATCACCACAACATTGGGAAAACCCGTCTCAGGATCGATGGTGAACATCACACCCGCGCTGGCAATATCGGAACGCACCATCTTCTGTACACCGATAGAAAGCGCCACCTTGAGGTGATCAAAACCCTTCTCAGAGCGGTAGCTGATCGCGCGCGCCGTGAAGAGCGAAGCGTAACAACGGCTGCAGGCTTTGAGAAGCTGCTCCTCACCTCTGATGTTAAGGAAGCTCTCCTGCTGACCGGCGAAACTGGCCTCCGGCAGGTCCTCGGCCGTTGCGCTACTCCGCACTGCCACAGCCACGTTGTCCGAGTTGTAACGCTTGCATAGTTGCCGATAGCTTTCGGTAACAGCCGCAGCCACGCTCTTGGGCAACTCGGCCTCGTTGATCAGCTTCTGAATGGACTTCGCCACAGTGTTCACGGATTTCCTTCGATTGCCGTAATCGCTCAGGAGGGATTCAATCTTCTGCTTAACTTCAGGGCGTTCATTCAGGGCAGCATAGTAGGCATCTGCGGTCGTGGCGAAACCATCGGGCACACGAATGCCCTTCTCCTTAAGGTTCTGAAGCATCTCTCCCAGTGACGCATTCTTACCTCCCACCTGGCTCACATCATCAGCACCGAGTTCTTCGAACCAGCGCACGTACTCATTCCTGCTCGTCATTGTGAAAACCTCCTCCTTCAGACACTACGGATCCTGGCTTTTTACACGTCGACTTCACGCTCCTGATCACTACAGGATTTCCTTATACAGCTTCCCCTTCATTTCGATCACAACCTTGTCCACCTAATCCACCGGCATAGCTACTGCATTGAAGGCTATCGCCTCTTCCATGCCGTCATTGCTGGCAATTGCTGCAATAGAAAGTCGCGCGGCCGGAGATCCTGAGCTGCTTCAGCTTCGTACCACACACAGGACACACACCTCCCTTCTGGCGGTGCGGCAGCAGATAAGTGGCGGGCATGTGTGCAGGATCGGCTTCCCTCTCTATGGCTGTCTGTAGCACTTCGCCAATCTTCCGAAAGATCAAGCGCATCGCCTCTCTATCCAGCTTGTTGGCTCTGTTCTTAGGGTGGATTCGGGCTTGAAAAAGGATCTCGTCTGAATAGATATTGCCAATGCCGGCAATGAGACCCTGGTTGGTAAGTGCGCCCTTGATCGTGCCGCTTGTCTTCTTAAGCCGCTGCTGCAACGTGTGCAAATCGAGTTCTTTGCTGAGCGCATCCGGACCAAGTCCTTTGGTTGCTACGAAGCCGGTGATATCGGGGATGATGCCAAACCTCCCCAACTTCCTCCTGAGTACGAATGCAAGGGATTGGCGATTACTGAAGATGAACAGCACTCTTGTATGATCCGGAGTGCGCGTTCCTGGCTGCAGCCAGTGCAGTTGTCCGGTCATTCCAAAATGAAAGACCACCCAGCCGTTGCCGTTGAGTTCGGCGAAAAGGTACTTGCCGTGCCGGGCGGTTGAAGAGAACGAACGACCTGTTACCTGTGAATGCACCTCGCGCGCCGAGATTCCTTCGAGAACCTCCTCTGCAAACACCTCCACCTGATGAACAGGTTGATGCAAACCCTTCTTGTCCAGATACGATCGGAGAACTTCCACATCCGGCAACTCAGGCATTTATATCCTCCCCACCCTGCAATTGCTGATACACCTGGAATCAGGCAAGCCTGTCAGCCGTAGCGCATCCTCTGTTGTTGCATAGCATCGCTCATCGCAGCCAAGGTAAACAGAGCCGCTTTTGCCATCCCGGCTCCATGCGTTAGCAACCGTCGCCCGGTCCCCCGGCGCCTGTGCGGTGTACCGACGTCCACAACGATTTATCGAGCTGCCAGAGAATCGATCGCGATGAACGCCTTCGAGGCACAACAGTCTGCTCCAGTGTTGGCAACCCCAGCTGGCAGTACAGATATGTGCGAGCCTTTGACTGTCATTCACGTTACTTACGCTCTCATACTGTCATAGAATCTATTTCAGCATGCTTTCGAGTTCAGCTTCCTCGATGATGCGGACTCCTTGCTCCTTCGCTTCGTCCAGTTTTCTTCCAGGGTTTTCTCCAACCACGACAAAATCAGTGTTGCTGCTTACGCTGGAGCTTGTTCTTCCACCCAGTCTCTCAACTGCCTGCTCCACCTCGGACCGGGTATGCCTCTCCAGAGAACCGGTAAACACGAACGTCTTTCCCCTCAGGGGCCGATCTTGTTTCTGTACAGGCGGTTCTTGAATACTGATCCCTGCCCCAAGGAGTTCCCTGAGAATGCTCCTGTTCTGCTCATCGCGGAAGAAACCCTCTACACTTGTTGCGATCTCGTCACCGATGCCGGGCACAGATCGAAGTTCATCTTGCCTTGCGCACGAGAGGCGCTCCATACTGGGAAAATAATCCGCCAGCACTTGCGCCGCATGTTTACCTACATGTGGAATACCAAGTGAATAGACGAATCGGTCAAGGCTTGGCTTCCTGGATTGATGAATTGCTTCATGAAGCTGCATTGCGGACTTATGTGCAAATCCCTCAAGACTGGCGAGATTGTCTTTAGTAAGGCGATAGAGATCGGCGAGGTTCCGCACCAGACCCTTCTCAACCAGTTGTCGGCTTGTTTGTTCGCTCAGTCCTCTAATGTCGAGAGCCTCCCTGGAAGCATAATGAACAATGCGACCGATAAGCTGTGGCGGACATGAAAGCCCGTTCCTGCATACGTGATAGGCACCTTCCCTGCTTACCTCGCCACCACAGGCAGGGCAAGTTGACGGCATCTTGAACGCACCCTCCCGGTGGTCCTCCGGTGCGGCGACCCGACTCTGGACTTCAGGGATAACATCTCCAGCGCGGGCCACCTTCACGGTATCACCAACCCGCACATCCTTCCTGTGAATCTCATCTTCGTTATGGAGAGAGGCTCGACTGATCGTGACGCCGCCCACGTCCACGGGTTCAAGCAGGGCCACCGGCGTGAGTTTTCCTGTGCGACCCACCTGCACCACAATATCCGTTATACGCGATACCTCTTGTCTCGGAGGGAATTTCCATGCAAGCGCCCACCTGGGACTGCGTTGCCGCACTCCCAGGCTTTCCCTCAGTTGCAGATGTGCCACTTTGATCACCAGACCATCAACCTCGTAGGCGAGTTTCTCACGCTGATCCACAAGTGCGTCGTAACGCTCCTCGATCTGCTGTAGACTGGAGCACTCCGCATTGAACGTATCCGTCTTGAGCCCCCACCGTTCAAATTGCTCCAGTACCTCCACGTGGCATTCCGGCAGGCTTCCTTCCATGTGCAGGACATCATAGAACCGCGCATCCAGTGGTTTACCGGCAGCCTCCTTGGAGTCAAGTTGTCGTATCAGACCTGCGGTCGCGTTGCGCGGATTCGCGAAGGGTTCCAGTCCTTTCTGCATTCGCTCCGTGTTGAGTTCATGAAAGCCTTGCTTCAGCATGAAGACTTCGCCCCGCACAGCCAGCAGGGCAGGCGGGCGGTTACCTCCCTGCAACCGGAGGGGGGACAGACCGAACCGTCTTGAGCGTATCCGAGATGTCCTCGCCTGTCATGCCATCGCCGCGGGTCGCACCGTACTTGAATCTTCCATTCTCATACACCACTTCAATGGAAACACCGTCGAACTTGGGTTCAGTTGTAAAGGTCACTCTTTCAGCGCTGGTGCTCTCGCGCACGTGGTTCACGAAGTCAGCGATCTCCTCCCGATCACGTGTTGCGGTGAGGCTGAGCATCGGACCGTGGTGCTGAACTCTCTCCAATTTGCTGCTCGGTTCGGCTCCCACGCGCCTTGTTGGCGAGTCCGCAGAGTCGAACTCGGGAAAAGCTGTTTCAAGCTCCTGCAGGCGTCCCAGAAGCTGATCAGAAACCGCATCCGAGATGCGCGGCTCGCCTTTCACATAGTAGAGGTAGTTATGGTACTCGATGCCCTCTCTCAGAGCCTCAATCTCGTTCTTCGCGTCCTCTTTGCTCAACGCGCGCACACTTGCAAAGTCTGTGCTCGGATCATGTTTGAAGTCCATCGTTACTTCCTCTTACGACTTAGCCAATCCTTCACGCCCTTATGATTCTTTGTGTTAAGCACGTCTCCCGGCTCGATCCACCCACGGCGAGCCTGGAACACACCTAGGCGCATGAAGTTAAGTTCTTCACCAGAGTGGGCATCAGTTGAAATCGCGACCATTACGCCCATTTCTTTCGCCATTCTGGCATGAACCTCTGTAAGGTCGAGTCGGTCAGGCTGTGCGTTAAGTTCGAGGATGGTATCTGTCTGCTTCGCAGCTCTCATGAGCCGCTCCATGTCGAGAGAGCTGGCTCTTCTTCTGCCAATTATCCGGCCGGTAGGATGGGCCAGTATAGTTGGATAGGAATTGCTGATTCCTCGTATGATGCGTTCGGTTTGTTTCTCCGCAGGCAGATCCAGTTTGTAGTGCACTGCACATACAACGAGGTCGAGTTTCTTCAGGATTTCATCGGGCAGATCGAGCGTGCCGTCTTCAAGGATGTCGACTTCAATGCCTTTAAGCAGCACAAGGTCGTCAAGCTGTTCATTCAATTGATCTATCTCGGCAATCTGTTGTTCCACAGCAGAGGCATCCAGTCCCCCTGCCACAGTTACATGCCGAGAATGCTCGGTGATGGCCAGGTATTCGTACCCGCGTTGTCTTGCCGCATCGGCCATCTCGCGCAGGGTTGCGCGCCCATCTGTGGCCTTCGTATGAGTGTGCAGGTCCCCTCGTATGTCGTCGGGCTTAACAATACCCGGCAGTGTTCCCCTTCCGGCTGCCTCGATTTCTCCGGTATTCTCTCTCAACTCGGGTTCCACATAGTCCAGATGCACGGTCGCATAGACCTCTTCTTCTGTCTCGCCGGCAATTCTCTTACCATTATGAAAGACACCATACTCGTTAATCTTCAGACCATGTTGAACTCCTCGCCTGCGCACGGCGATGTTGTGTGCCTTCGACCCGGTGAAGTAGTGCAATGCAGCACCATAGCTGTTCTGTGGCACCGCCCGTAGATCCACCTGAACCCCATAGCGCAACCGTACCGCAGAACGGGTATCGCCCTGCGAAACTATATCTTCCACGTCTTCGTACTCCACGAACCATTGCATGACGTCACATTTCGCATGGTGCGTAACGAGAATATCGAGATCTTTCACCGTCTCTTTCTTGCGGCGGTAGCTGCCGGCGATCGTCACCTGCCTGACCCCATCAATTGCACTCAGGTACTCGATCAATGGTTGAGCTATTTCTTCCATTACGGAGAGTCTGTATCGTTTGCTGCCAACCGGAGTATCTCTCTCTCGGCTGAGATCCTCAGCCACACGTTGTTCTGTCCTGGCACCAAAGCCGGGAAGCAGTCTGACTTTCTGTTGCTGGACTGCTTCCTCAAGCTGATCAATTCTGGTGATCCCGAGTTCGCGGTGGAGTGCACCAGTGCGCTTGGGCCCCAGTCCTGCCAGCCGGGAAATCCCTATCAGATCTGATGGAATCTCTTTCTTGAGCTGCTCCAACTCAGGGAGCCTGCCGGAACGGACGATTTCAGCCGCTTTAGTAGCCAGATCCTGGCCAATACCGGGGAGGGTAGACAAATCCTCCCCGGTGCTGACCATTTGGGCGACGCTGCGAGTGAGGTTATCAATGTTCCTCGCTGCAGTGCGATACGCCCGTATTCTGAACTCGTTAGCCCCTTTGATCTCGAGCAGATCGGCATACTCTCGCAGTATTTCTGCTATCTCCGCGTTCGTAATTGGCAAGACTGATCTCCCCCGCACACCTCAAACCCAACTTCAGGCAGCGCAGCAATTCCTTCTCTGTCCCAGGCACCCAGTGCTGCAGTAACCGACCACCGGCTGAATACCACAAATCTTCAATACCGTCGGGATATAACCCATAGCTCCTTCTTCGGTGACTGTAGGCTCCGCATTGCTACACTACGGATGCAAGCAGCACGTTCCGCGCTGCCTCGTCGCGTGCGTCAACATTCCGACGAGCAACACACCAATGCGCTGAGCACTGACTTACAGTCCCTGCTCTGCAACGAATCGAGCAAGATCGGCAAGCCGATAGCTGTAAGCCCATTCATTGTCATACCACGCCAGCACCTTGACCATATGAGGACCCATCATCATCGTGCTGGAAGCGTCGAAGATAGCGCTGGCATTACTGCCCACGCAATCGGTACTTACCAGTTCTTCCTCACTGTACTCCAGTATTCCCGCAAGAGAGGATTCCGCTGCCTTCCGGAATACCGTATTCACCTGCTCAACCGAGGCTTCACGTTCCAGGTTAGCTACGAAGTCCACAATGGATCCGACCGGCACAGGCACTCTGAACGCCAGACCATCGACTTTGCCCTCAAGACCAGGGATAAGCTGCCCAACAAGCTTCGCCGCACCGGTTGTTGTCGGTACAATGTTCATTCCAGCCGACCTGGCGCGCCTCAAGTCCTTGTGATAGCTGTCGAGAAGACTCTGATCATTCGTATAGGCGTGAATCGTGGACATAATTCCGTATGTTATCTCGAAATTCTCGTGCAGCACCTTGGCAACAGGAGCAATGCAATTCGTAGTACATGACGCCATCGATATGATGTGATGCTCTGCAGGGTTGTACTTATCCTCATTGACACCCAGCACAACGGTGACATCCTCTTTTTTTCCGGGGGCAGATATCAGAACTTTCTTCGCTCCTGCCTCTCGATGTCCAGCTGCTTGTGTTGCATCGCGGAAGATACCAGTCGATTCGATAACGATATCCACACCGACACTATTCCAGGGAATACTCTTCAGATCACGTTCGGAGAAAACCTTCACCGATTCTCCGTCCACGACCATGGTGCCAGCATCTTCATCGGTGTACACCGTTCCCCGATACTTGCCATACGCACTGTCATGCTGGAAGAGGTGCGCGTTGGTCTTTGCGTCCGCAAGATCGTTCACTGCCACGACAAGCAAGCGATCCGCGTAGTATTCCTTAATCGCTCGCATTGTCAGTCTTCCAATCCTGCCAAAACCGTTGATCCCTATCCTGGTAGTCATGACACATTCCTCCTCAAATTCGGATTTGGACGATTTGCGACCTGAGTGAACTCAGCCCGCCTTATCTCATTCCACACGCCAATTGGGTCTCCAGGATTCCCGGACAGGCAACACTGCATTTGAGGCCCCGCGTGTGGGTGCTATCACTGAAACCCGCTCCGCAGTGCCGCCTTTCGATATGAAGTGGTCATCCTTTGGAAACGCAAGCCCGCATGAGTACTGTGGTTGAGCACAATCGCATAGTTTGCGTCCCTTCATTGCGAATGACTGGCTTCAAACGGGTTAGTGCGGTGTCTTCCAAGTCCCTCATGTCACGAGAAACCCAGCCCATCCCGATACTCACGAGGCAGATACTGATCGCTCTCGCGATGCCTTGTGGACTGAGACTCGTGGTTTGAAGAGACAGAGGCTTGCACTCATGCGCAGGGTTTCATGCGAAACCCTTACGGAGACTGTGCATCCAGTGATCCTTCATCGTCCACCCACCCCCTGTATTGCAGTGTGTAGAAGTATGAGACAAGTTGACGCCACCGGACATCGCCTGAATGGGTAGTAATCAATGATAAAGGAGCTAGCACTTTGCACAGGTGATGGCCAGGTGACAGTATCAGGGCTCCTTTCAGAGTATGGCATGGTATCCCGGAAGGTTTCTCGCACCGCGGTTGGAATCGCAGCAGGCACGAGAGACATACAAATGTCCTTCCCTGTCCGGCAACAGACCATACGCCCGTCAGACCCCAGGGAATAGGCACTGATCTTCCCTGAGCGATGGAGGATGACTGTACACAAACAGGCGACACATGCATGCACGGAGTCCTCATCATGCCGCAGCCAAGAGCGGCATCGCCCACCTGCCCAAACGTTCTAGTTCTGCACGCGGCAGTGCAGGTATGAGCCAAGTCTTCCCGCGTCTTGAGATTCTAAGCCGGGCTGCAAAGCGAATGTCTCGCAATCTGACAGTCTCCTCGATGCCCGCGCGGCAATTGAGGTGCGAAGCGCGACAGCCTCACGAATGCGGATCGACAATGTGCGCGCCCAACTGCTTGTGGGTTGAGATGTAGTAGCAGGATGTTGGCACAGGTGAAGACGTACACTCAGCGCATTCCAATTGTGCTAAGCATAGACGAACACTCGCTCAAGGATTCTTTCGAGAGCCTGCCGCTGTCCGCATTCCTGCGCCGGTGCGCAGCCGTCCCGTGGGAGGTTCCGGTTACCTGCTTGATCGCGAAATGCGAGAACTAACAGCCGGGTTATGGGCAACAGGGAAATGTCGCAATCGCAGCAGTAGCCCGCAGATCGCAAGGCTACGCGCTACCGTCGGCCATCATGATGTCTTCAAGCATGCCGTGGCGAGCCACTTCGGCTGCAAGTTGCTGGCGATTACGCAGTCCGGTCTTGTTCAGGATGTTCCCAAGATGAATCTTCACGGTGTGCTCAGAGATCATCAGCTCCTCAGCAATTTCTTTGTTGCTGTACCCCTGTGCAACCAGTTTCGCAAGTTGCTGTTCGCGCACGCTGAGTGCTTCGCACGGGTTTCCTTCCCGTTTCTGTTCCGAGGTCGACTGCCGGTCGACCGTCTCAGTCGACATCACCGTGGATCCTTGCAGAAGCAATTGCAGCGAAGCGAGAAAGACGTCGGGCTCGTCCTTGAAGGACAGGCATCCGGAGGCGCCGGCTCGCATGGCCTCGTCAACCATCGCAGAACTGTCAGTGGAGGCGTCCAGAATCACAACTACACAGGACTGCTCAGCCAGTTCACCGAGGGTCGGGACATTGGTGTTTGCCAGTGCAAGATCAAGAAGAACGAGTTCGGGTTTTAATGTTCTGACTTCCCGCCGCAGCTCATCCAGATTCGAGAGGACACCACCTATGCCGTATCCTGCGTTACTCAGGATATGGCATAAGCCCTGAGCCGACAACGCGTCCGGATGCGCGATGAGAATCGAATGACTGATATCTGCCACACTCCTGACCTTAGGAATCGAGTAGACTCTGCGCCCTGGGGACGAACTAGTTTGCCTTAGGGTTGGGCCAGTTGTCAACGCACAGAACATTGGCTGTCTCTCATTTGCGTCCTTCTCTCCGATATGCAGAAGCACCGTCATGCGGGCTAGCTCCTTCGGCGCACGAGTAATCAATCGTGTCTGCTCTTTGTGGTATTGGAAGGCCGATTAGCTCTTTGCGGTGGTGCTGATTAGCCACATGAGTGATGTGCGGTCCGAAACCGATACCGCATACTTCTCTCATGGTCGGGCCGGAAGGTAGAGGAGGATGATGAGATGATGAATCAC
>PUON01000053.1 GCA_003552125.1 Dehalococcoidia bacterium
ACCGCCTGTACCGCCGGCGGCGCTGAGGTCAGCTCGTCCAAAAACAGGATGCCCGCCGGGTTAGTCGCCTTGTCCGGGAAGAACACAGGCTCATGCCAGACCGTCTTGCCATCCACGACACTAGGCACACCACGCAGGTCTACCGGGTCACACTGCGCAAGGCGCAGATCAACCACAGGGATATCCAGCGTCTCTGCAGACTGGTACACCACCTGAGACTTGCCGATGCCAGAGGCACCGATGAGGAACACCGCCCGCTTGCGGGTGTGCTCGTTGTTGTAGAGAGATACTAACGTGTTAGTAATTTTTCCGATACGCATAACATTGTCTCCTTAGACTTATTAACAACTTACTTCTGCTTGGACTCGTCTGTATTCATCTGAATAGCAAACATCATCGCCGGGGTCACCGCCTTTACCTTGTCCTCGTAGTACGGCTTGTCCTCACGAAACTTAAAATGGCAGACAGACTCATCATCTGCAAAGTGGTGCTCCATCGGTTGCATATTAGACACCAACTGCAACAACGTGACCGCATCCTGTGGGTCAGCCAGATACGTGGTCGTCTGAAGTTCCACCAACAACTTGCCTTCGTCTTTATAACTCATACTTACTTCTCCTTACTAACAAATAAACTACTCAGCGGTATCTCCTCCTGCAGATCGGGCAGGGCCGCCGACCCCGTGCTGGCGATATCCAGCGTGGTTTTTAGACGCATCGCCATCGCCGCGTTCCCGTGGTACGTCACCTTCTCACCTAAGTCAGACAGCACCGCGACCTCCGCTGCCATACCCTCAAGCTGCATCGCCCTATCAAGCAACGAGCTAATCGGCGGGAGGTGGTACCGCAGTCCGAACTCAAGCTCCTCTTCCATAAGGGGGTGCCTTGGAAGGTTTAGGTCTCTGTCCATCGACAACGGCAGATTGATAGTCGAGCCATCTATATGCAGGCAGAGGCCGGGCTCTTTAGTTTCTAGCCACTCGTCACAGCGGAACCTCACTCCATGCTTTACGCCGACTGTGTTGTGCAGGTCCTCAAGCAACCGCCCGTTAGAGGCTAGCAGCATGTCCATCGTTAGCGATGGTCCGTAGATCATCACATGCCAGTCCGCATATATACGGTGAATACCCATCTCCGCGTCATCCACGTCTACAACCGTCATTACACAATCCCCTTGATTGACTCTAGCATCTTAGCCGCTGCCTCCTCAGCCATTGCAGCACGCTCGCTGGTGCTTAGCTTCTTAGCCGTCTCCGGGTTGATGTCCGATGACTCCAGCAGCACACCGGCAGCCTGCGCTACATCCGCACGGGCAGAGGACTCCTTGTCCTTAATCTGCTCAGTAGGCTTGACCAGCGTCGCCTTGCAGTAACGTGCTAAGTCATTAAGCTCCGGCACGTCCATCACATTAAGAGACGGCATCGCATCGACAAGCTCCTCCATGTCCTTCATCAGGCTGTCATGGATGCGCGAGTCCTCACGAGAGGTCTTGTCGTGGATGTTCAACACACAGTTCATCAACCGACGCAGCGGGTCGAGCACAGCCTCACCTACTAACCTGTTAGTAGTTTCCTTGACCTGCTTCTCGATAGCGTCCTTGATCTCCGACTCCACGTTGTCGAACAAGTCCGTACCCAGACTGCCCACTGGCAGGAAAGACAGGTGCATAGTGAACTGCTCTGCGACCTCGGACACGTCCGGGTAGACACTGGCGTCAAACAGCGCCCCCTGCTGGTCCTGCGCAGTCTCCAGCACCTGCGCCCAGTTCTGTGCAAACACAGCCACCAGATGCTCACGCTGTACCTTGTACTTCTCCAGCTGCTCTCGGACCTCCATGAACTTAGAGGCGTCTAGCAGGTACATATTAGAGTCACCCCAGCGCACGGTCTTACGCCGTAGGTAGGCGTACACCTCAGCCTCCAGCGATATGATGGGGTCAATCAGGTGCTTCGGATACAGCATCTTCTGCGCCTTGATCGCGCCCCGGGCGTTGTTGGCCATCTCCGCATCGTTCGTCGCCTTGCGGTCGAACTTCGTCATCTGCGGTTTGCGAAAGGACACATTGACTAACAATGCGCGGTTGCGAATAGACGGCAGTGCGTCGTCTTTAAACATACTCATAACTTATCTCCTAATAAACTACTAACGTGTTAGTAACTGGCAGGGTGCGAAACACTTGTGAACCGCTTATCTCCCAGTACTTGAGTATTATCTCATATATGAGAACTAATGTCAAATCAACAACTTACGGGTCTCGCACGTGTTTCCATGTCTTGTAGTTGATGGCGTCCCAAGCCGTTGGGTAGCTTATGTCATACAACTTTGATATACACTTAACGCATAGGCCATAGTCCTCTTTAAGGTTTCTCATCTGCTTAACATCGCTCTCGGTGAGCGTAGCGCTGTGGTGAGACTCTCCCCTACGCACGTTGAAAGAGCGCTGGTTGCCCATCAGATCAAACCACTCACATATTCGTCCAAAGCGCTCAGCACCGCTTCACGCTTCATGATCTCAGTGGCGTCTGCATCCTGCAGAGCGATCATCCCTACATTAAACGACTGCTCGGACTGGTGTGGGCCGTACCCCGCCCGCTCGATGCTCTCTAAGGCGAGCTCATGGAGAAAGTTCATATCACTCATTGCGTGTCTCCTCTACCTAACTGCTAAGTAAAACCGATGCTTTCCGATCTTCCCTAGGTCTTTATACTGCTGTGCCCAAAAGGGATCGACCGTAACGGCGTGATAATGCGTCGCCTCCACGCCAAGCTGAAGGGTGTTGTTTAGCACGCCCTCGGCAATCTCTTTTGCCGTCGCCCATGCCTGCTTGTCGTTCACCACTTCTAGCTGCCCGTTACAGTAGAAGCTGAACTGGCACTTATGCAGGGTACCCGGGTATCGGTTCTGTTTAACAACGCTGCACACAGAGTCAGGGAAACGCTCGTCTACCACGCGGTTCACAACTACTTCAGCCACGGCAATCTGGCCGTCTATAGGCTCCCCACGAGCTTCAAAATAAATCGCTGCAGCAAGGCAGGTGAGTGCGGTTGTCATCATCATTACGTATCTCCCGTGTATAAAATGTATTACAAATAAAGCATTAAGCTATTAAATGTCGCGTATTCTAATCACGACGGCTCTCCTCTACCACCCAGCCTTTATACGTCCACACAACTTTGCGCGTTTCGCCTGTCTCTGAGTTGTAGACATACCGTGGCGATTGGTGAGGTGTACGGTCTAGCACTTTTCTCAAACGCTCAGCCTGTTTTTCTTTAGTTTCTATTGCGCTCATCCCCGCTCTCCTACTGTAAATCTGCCAGGTACTGGCTAATGGTCTCCCGCACCACTTGATCGCGCGCCTCTTGGCCTAGCTCGGGGAAGTCGAGCAGACTGTCCTGCCCCAAGTCCCATAGGGCCTGCGGGTCGGTTTCCACTGCGTCCTCGTATCGACGGCGGATTAGTTCAACGTAAAAGTCTAAGTCACTCATTTGCATTCTCCATAGTTATCAGCAATGTTACCTTCAGCATCCAGCGGTAAATCCTCAGCCCACTCCGGCGGCGTGCGCATGATCCTTATCATATCTGTCAAACAGCTTTGCGCTTCGTCCTCCGGCACGCAGCACACGATCTCGTCATGCACCATCAACACCACCGGGTACTTGGATGCGATTAGTACCGCATGGTGCGCCAGCGTGATGTCCCGCGCGGTTGCCTGCACCGCGTTCTCACAGAACAAACCATGCCAGTATCGGCTCCTGGTGTCCACGCCCTTTGGCGCAAATGGTTTCGGCCGCTGGAAAGTCTCACCGTCCATATCCGGGTACACCATGCGCCGGCCGCTGGGCAGCACCTGCTCGCCCGTGCGCTCAATGTGCTTTAAGGCACGCCAGTAACGTGTCACCGCAGGTTTGCTGCGCCGGTACGCCTGCACCACTCGCTCGGCCTCAACCGCGTCAATTTCCACGCCCATAATCTCACAATAAGTTAAGTACCCGCCCGGACCAGC
>PUON01000150.1 GCA_003552125.1 Dehalococcoidia bacterium
GATGCGTTCAAGCTCCGTCACGATGCTGAGTACGGACACGATGGTGCGAAGATCGCCCGCCATTGGCTGTTGCGTCGCGATGAGCTGGATACACTGCTCTTCAATGACGAATCTCTTGCGGTTTACTTGGATATCGTTGTCGATTATCTGGCGCGCTGCCGTCAGATCGCGGGCCTTCAGGGCATCTACCGAGTGCAGCAGGGCCTTCTCGACCATGCTGCCAAGCACCAGTACCTCGCCCTGGATCTCTTTGAGTCTCCTGTGGTAGCCGGCTCTGATTTCCATTGAAAATCTGGCTCCTTTGGCCTTTAACCGAACCTGCCGGTGATGTAGTCCTCGGTTGTCTTCTGCTTTGGATTGGTGAACAGTCCCGATGTAGGCCCAGCTTCCACGAGGACTCCGGCTCTATCATCCTCCATCATGAAGAAGGCGGTCACGTCCGAGACCCGTGCTGCCTGCTGCATGTTGTGGGTGACGATTATGATTGTGTACTCGCTGCAGAGCGTTCGCATGAGATCTTCTATCTTCAGCGTCGCCACCGGATCGAGAGCGCTGCATGGCTCGTCCATAAGGATGACCTCCGGCTCGACTGCAAGTACACGGGCGATGCAGAGGCGCTGCTGCTGCCCTCCTGAGAGCGCAAGACCCGGGTGAGCCAGCTTGTCTTTGACCTCATCCCACAATGCTGCCTGGCGCAGGCTCCGCTCTACTATGTCCGATAGCTCTTCCCGATTGCGGATGCCGTGTCGGCGCGGGCCGAACGCCACGTTCTCGAAAACCGACATTGGGAAGGGGTTCGGTCTCTGGAACACCATGCCCACGCGCTTTCGGACGTCGACTACATCGACGTCACGCTGATAGATGTCAATGCCGTCGAGTTCGACATGACCGGTAGTCCTTGTGTCCGGGATGAGATCGTTCATGCGGTTGAAGAGCCGGAGGTAGGAGGACTTACCACAGCCCGAGGGGCCAATTATTGCCGTCACCGCCCGTTCGGGAATGTCCAGACTGATGCTGCGCAGGGCCTGGAACTTGCCGTAGAACAGGCTCACATCCTGGGACCTGAGCTTGGTCTCGTTCAGGTGTGACGAGCCGTTGTTCGTGGGAAACACGTCTGCGTTCATTAGCTGTACCTCCTACGGCGCACTCGCAGGCGAATGATGATGGCAATGAGATTGAATGAGAGCACCACCGCGAGCAGTACGAGCGCGGTTCCCCACATAATGCTCTTCGGCATCCCAGGTACATGGGCTGCAGCGGTATAGAGATGGTATGGCAAAGCCATGAACCGGTCCAGCGGCGAGGTGGGCAGCCCGGGGACGAGAAATGCTGCTCCCACCACAAGGATGGGTGCAGTCTCACCAGCAGCGCGGCTCATGGCCAGCACGGCCCCTGTGACTATTCCCGATAGCGATTGGGGTAGCACGATGTGCCGGATCGTCTGCCACCTTGTGGCACCCACCGCCAGGCTTCCCTCCCGAAGCTCCCGCGGAACCGCAAGTATTGCCTCGCGCGACGTGGTGATGGTCATTGCCAGCGCCTGGCACGCGAGGGTCAGGCTGGCGGCCAGCAGGGACATGCCGAACTGGAACAGCATGACGAATATGCCCAGTCCGAACAGTCCGAACACGATGCTGGGTACACCTGCCAGATTCAATATGGCAAGGTTGATGGTCCGGGTCAGCCAATTATCAGTGGCATACTCGGTGAGGTAGATACCTGCAAGGACACCGACCGGCAGTGCGAACACGATGGTTCCAATCATGAGGTAGAACGTTCCTATGATTGCGGGGAAGATGCCCCCCTCCTTGCCTGCCATTCTGGGTGCTGAAATCAGGAACTCCCATGAGAGTGCGGGAGCACCCTCTATGGCCATGTAGATGATGATGAACAGAACCGGCGTGACGACCACCAGTGTCGTAGCTGCCAGCAGGATGAAAGCCAGCCTTTGGGTGATGCGCCTTCTTACCATGTTCATGCTAAGTCCGGGCGAACTTCCGTTTCTGCCGCTCAAGAACTCTGTCGGCTATCAGGTTGACGAACAGCGTCATGATGAAGAGCACGATTCCGATGGCGAAGAGTGCCTGATATTGCGGTCCTCCGCGCACTGCGTTTCCGATACCTGAGGCAATGGCGGCGGTCATCGGCATCATGGGATCGGTCGGTGAAGCCGGCACCGCGAGTGCGCCACCGGCCACCATCAGCACGGTCATGGTCTCGCCGATCGCGCGGCCGACGCCAAGCATGATTGAGGCGGCAATACCGGATATCGCGCCGGGTATGCATACGTGGATGATGGTCTCCCACTTGGTTGCCCCAAGGGCGTAGGAGGCCTCGCGGAAAGAGTGGGGCACCGCGTTCAACGCATCCTCTGAGACGCTCACGATGATTGGCAGGCTCATGAGCGAAAGCATGATGGCTGCGGTCAGGCCGGACAGTCCGGTATTCAGGTTGAACAGGCTCTGCACGTAGGGGGACAGGAGCGCAAGCCCGATGAAACCCATTACCACCGATGGTACCCCTGCAAGTAACTCTATGATCGGCTTCACAGCCTCTCGCACGTGTGCGGGTGCGACCTCAGCAAGATATGCGGCGCACCCCACGCCCAGCGGGATGGCGATCAGCGTGGAGATGCCGGCGACCCACAACGTGGAGACGAAGAAGGGCATGATGCCGAACGTTGGTGGTTCGGACACAGGGTACCATCTCGTTCCGAAGAAGAACTCCCATGGAGGTGTGTGTGAGAACACGGGAAGGCCAGTCCGCAGCAACAGGAACAGGACTCCGACCAGGACGACAATAGCGATGAGCCCGTTAGCAGTGATGATGCCTTCGATGATTCGCTCGCCATGACGTGAACGACGCGGGAACCTCTTTGGAGAGGTTCCCGCGTTCGTCTTGTTATCTGAATCCTTCAACTTGGACCAGGGCATGATGACTTGCGAAGCTTTCTACTATTATATACCAATCGAATCTAGCCTATCGGCACGTAACCGCTGTCAGGGACCAGCGCCTGGCCTTCCGCGGACAGGCAGAAGTCTATGTACTCCTTGATCAACCCCGTGGGCTGGCCGTTCGTGTAGTAGAGTAGTGGCCTTGCCACAGCGTAGGAACCGTCTGCCACCGTAGCGGCGGTAGGCTTCACCGCTGGATCATTCGCCGTCTTCTTGACGCCAATCAGTTTGGCTTCTTCTACATAGCCAAGCCCGGGATAGAAGATGGCGTTGGCGTTCTGCATGGTTTCGGTCACGCCCGCGGAGGTGGATGGGAGCATCTGGACGTTAGGACCGTACTCGAGGCTTGTGTCGGCCTTATCCGAAAGCAGCCTCATCTGGACGATCTGCTCCTTGAAGAACACGTGTGTGCCCGAGTTGGTGTCGCGCGAGAGAACAACTATCGTCGCGTCGTTGCCGCCCACATCCTTCCAGTTGGTCACCTTGCCGGAGTAGATTGCGGACAGCTGCTCGATGGTGAGCTCTGAGATCGGGTTTGCGGGATTGACTACGACTGCCAGGCCGTCCATGGCAACTACGATCTCATGTGGATCGACACCCTGTTCCTTAGCCTGGTCGATCTCGCTTGACCTGATCAGACGAGAGGACTGACAGAGTTCTGTGGTCCCATCGATAAGTGCGGCGATGCCGGCGCCAGACCCAGGACCTGAGATGGCGATGTTCACGTTGGGGTGCTTGTCCATGAAAGCCTCGGCCCAGATGGTCGAGAGCGGGGTTACTGTGTTCGAGCCCGTGATGTCAAATACACCTGACAGGCCGTCACCATTGTCGGTATTGGCGTGCGTGGTGGTGCAGCCGGCCAGTGCGAGGAGAAGTCCGGCACTCAAGGCCAGGGCCATGAGGCTGCTGCGTTTCCATATGCATGTAGTCAATTACTCTACCTCCTTACATTTCTCTCATCTGCTTGTTGGTTACAATGTACGAGCCGAAGGTTAAGAGGGGTTTAGCTCATGGTTAAGATTGGGTTAAGATTCCAGTGGACCAAGGTTGAGTCAGCCGGGAGACCACTTGATCGGAGCAGTGAGCCGGATGGCGAAATGAGTTGCCGGGGCTCGGGTTACTGTGTTGGCTGTGTATCAATCAGGGCGCGATTGTGTCCGCGCTTCACATAGACTCGGAAGGTTGCTGGTCCCAAGCAAGGAGGTGCACGATGCCACGGGAAACGTATTGCCGACAGCTACGGCAGCTCGAGGACGAGTTGAGAGTCCTGGAGAGCATGGTTGAGAAGGTGGTGGGCCGGTCGCTGATTGCGCTCAAGGAAAGGGATCTGGATCTCGCACATGAGTTGATTGCGAACGATGCAGCAATCGATGAGAAGTGTCTCGATGTCGAAGAGCGCTGCGTCCAACTCATCGTGACGCAGCAGCCGGTTGCAGGGGACCTCCGTCTTATACTCTCGATCATCCATGTGCTCGACGAGATCGAGCGCATCGGTGATCATGCGGAGGGCATCGCGAAGATCACCGTCATGCTGGGCGATGAGCCGCCGCTTAAGCCCCTCATCGATATCCCGAGGATGGCCGACAAAGTGCAGGACATGCTGCGCAGGAGCATCGATGCATTTCTGAGCCGGGATACAGAGGCGGCTATTCAGATCAGCGCCGAAGACGATGTCGTTGATGGACTGTATGATCAGGTGTACCGTGAATTGCTGACGTTCATGCTGGAGGATCCGAAGACAATTACGCGGGCGACACGCCTCATCTGGGTGGCGCACAATCTCGAACGCTGTGCCGACAGGGTGACCAACATCTGTGAGCGGACTGTCTATACCGTGACGGGCAGGACTGACGCGTTGCGCGCCTCCAACTACTGAAGCGCTGACCGTCCCCGCCCATCGGCTAGCCGGTTATCCGCTCGTAGCAACTCCAGTACTCCAGGAAGGTTCGGTCGACGCTCTTGGCCTCAACTACTTCGCGCGCACGCAGCCCCATCGACATCAGCGTGGCGCGATCCAGCATGGACTCGATGGCCTCCCGCAGTGCCCTTGCGTCATGCCCCTGAACTATGACACCGGTCTCTCCGGGGATGACGTTGTCTCGTGGGCCGCCGACATCGGTGACGATCGTTGGCACTGCACTGGCATGTGCCTCAAGAATGACGCAGCCGAACGTATCTGTAGTAGAGGGGAATACGAACAGGTCGGCAGACTGGTACGCGTTGATGAGAGCCTGCCCCTCTATGTAACCCGGAAACGAAACGTTGAGGCCTGTCAGTTCGTTAATCAGTTCGGAGCGATAGGGTCCGTCCCCAACGATTGTCAGGTGAACGTCCGGCCGATTCAGCATCCTCAGGGCCTGACCCAGAACATCGAGATTCTTCTCACGCGAGACACGGCCGACGTACAGAAGATTGAAGCCGTTCCCGTCTCGACTCCAGTCCCTGGGCGTGAATACTTCTGTGTCCACACCGTGAGGCATAACGCGTACCTTGTGTGCCGCGATTCCATTTGCGATGAGTTCCTCGCGATACGCCTCCGAAGGAGTCAGGACCGTGTCAGCCTGATTGTAGAACCATCTCAGGTAGATCCAGATGAGACCCTCAAGCGACTGATCTCCAGTGAGATGGGTCGCGTACTGTGGCAGTGCAGTATGGTAAGTGGTGAAGAACGGACGGTTCAGCAGTCGGGCGACCAGCAGGCCGGTAAGCCCCACCGGTCCTGGCGTGGCGGAGTGTATGTGTGTGAAATCCTCACGGAAGCAGTAGTCGATCACGTCCAGAATCGGAGGACAAGCCAGTTTCATCTCGGGATACTCGGGGAGATCGTATACTTTCACCGGGCGGAATACTCTCTCCCCGTGTAGACTCTCTCTGTCGGCACAGGTCACAAACGTGTAGTCCAGTCCGAGTCGCCTCGCGTGAAGGGTCATCTGTTGCAGGTTCTTTGCGACGCCGTTGATTTCGTAGTACGTGTCACTGAGGTGGACTGCCTTTGGAGTTCGCGTAGATGCATTGACAACGGTGAGGCGTTCTGAGAATTGTCTCGTATCCTGGAACACCTTGTACGAAACGTAGTATGGCATTGACACGACGTAGAGTGACGATATGGAGCTGATGCCGTTCGCGATGTTGAAGATGTTGCCGGATTTCAACTGTGCCATCGTGTAATCGAGCAACTCTTTCACGTTTTCATCCACAGTGGTTGACACCATGGTGAACCAGCGCTCATGTGCGTTATCGTGCGTGAGATTCCGCGTTATCTCGGGCATCCGCCGTAGTGTCTTGCGCAGCAATTCCTCAGGGGTATTCCTGCGGCGACGTCTAAGTCGCAAGATCTTCAGCAATATGGAGTGCAGCGTTGACGGCGGCTCGGTCTCTTTGAGCGTGAGAAGGTGGGATGTGTGTCGGAGCGCCTCGCTGTTGGCGAGGTAGCGGTTGATGTCGACCTTTCTCTCGATGTGTTGATACAGGATCGAGTAGATTGAGTAGGCAAGGTGTCCCGGATCGGCGGGAGCTGCGTGTGCGTGGTTTAACTGTGGATGAACGAAGAAGTCTGTGGGTTCCTCTCCCGGATTTGCAGTGTAGCTTCTTGCGATGTACAGGCCCGAGTGGTCGTCGGATCCGGATATCAGATGCTTGCCTTGTGAATCCAGCTTTGGCTCCGGAATATGATGGCGCTCTGCCAGTTCCTCAAGCCGTTCCGGCGAAAGCCGTTCGATGGTGTCGCGCAACCTTTGGTTGACCTCGAAACTCCTGAACCCGTTAAGCTCAAAGAGGTTGAACAGAATGATGAGTCGCTCGAGGTGTGCGTTGGTAAGCTTATTGTTCACGGAGTACGCCGGATGAGCGACTGCATGTGCGATGTGATTCCCGTCCAGATATCGCACGAAACTGTAGATATCGTGACGCAGTACATCCAGATCACTGAACTGCTGCTCGGTAATCTCGTATACAAGCACGTGTATCTTGCACTGATCTTCCGGGAAGCGGACCGTGAACTCGCATGACATGAACGTGTTCGGCAGATGTGCTATCTGCAGGCACCCCGTGATAGTGTTATGGTCTGTAATGGTGACATGGGTCATGCCACGTTCGATTGCGGTTCGATAGATATGCAGGGGTTCGGTGAAAGACTCAGGAATGCCGAACTGCCGGGCAATCCAGTTAGACATACGTTGCGAATACCGGCTGTGAACGTGGAGATCCGCCTTAATCATCTTCGCTATGCATCATCTAATCATCAGTTGCCGACACCCCCGAGACGGATGCAGGACAGTGTCCGCACCAGTCGCGTCGGTACGGAGTCTTCAGCAGGTCAGCCTTGTGAAGCAGGCCATGCCAATGCAGATAACGCTGTTCGAGGGCATCGTCCATTTCACGAATTCGGTACATGCATCAGCCTGGCGCATTAACGACACAGAGAATCATATACGTGCTCTGCCTGCGAGTTCCAGAGGCCGCAACGATTATATCATCCAGTTATTCGTATAGCGCAGAATGCCGTGCTATCGACAGGAACTATACGCTCAGGCCACTTCGTGCACCTTAAGCATATTGGTGTTACCTGCTGTTGCGAACGGTACACCTGCAGTGATCACGATCATGTCTCCAGGCTTCGCGACTCCGGTGCGTACTGCGATCTCGGAACCGTTGTGGAACACTTCCTCGATGGTACGGTACTCGTCGGTGAGTACCGGAGTCAGACCCCAGACCAGCGAGAGTCGCCTGAGCACCCGCCCCTGAGTCGTTATGGCCAGCACGGGGCACTTGGGTCTATACTGAGCAACGCGCATGGCTGTAGTGCCTGAAGTAGTGAACGCGAGGATTGCGGCAGCCCCAATGTGTTCCGCAATGCTGACTGCAGAGTAACTGATTGCGTCGTCCGGCTGGTGCGACACGGTGCCGAAGCGCTTGGCCAGCATGGCCTGGTACGGCAGCTCCTTCGCCGTCTCGATGGCAATAGAGGCCATCGTGCCGGCGGTCTGGACGGGATAACCACCCGTGGCCGTTTCCTCGGAGAGCATTATGGCGTCCGCCCCATCAAATATGGCGTTCGCGACGTCGCTGGCTTCTGCCCTCGTTGGCCGTGGCGAGTAGACCATCGATTCGAGCATCTGCGTTGCAACGATGACGGGCTTTCCTGCAGCGTTACACTTGGAAACGATGAGTTTCTGCTCGATCGGAACTCTCCTCAGCGGCACTTCTACGCCAAGGTCACCGCGAGCCACCATGACGATGTCCGCAGCCTCTATGATCTCATCAATGTGTTTGAGTGCCTCGCTCCGTTCGATCTTGGCCACGATCGGGACGTCCGCCCCTTTCTTTCTGATGAAGTCTCTCGCACGGTTGACATCGTGGGCGTTGGTAATGAATGACAGAGCCACGAAATCGATTCCCTGCTCCAAACCGAACGCCAGGTGACGCAGATCTGCGTCGGTGACCGCATCCGTACTCAGCTTCACGCCCGGAACGTTAATGCCCTTCATCTGCGTCAGTACACCACCCGCGGCGATGCGGCACCGTATCTCGGTTGGAGTCGTATCCTGCACTTCGAGGCGTATGGTACCGTCGCTCACAAAGATCGAGTCGCCGGCCCGTACATCGCGAGCGAGGGATTCAAGCGTCACGGAAACGCGGTGCTGATCTCCGAGAATCGACTCTGTCGTCAGTGTGATCTCTGCCCCCTCCTCCAGCCAGACCTTCTCGGCCTTGAGTTTGCCCGTCCGGATCTTTGGTCCGGGAAGGTCCTGCAATACCCCGAGTGGGTGTCCAAGGGACTCCTCTATCCTGCGAATAGAGGCGATTCTCTTCGCGTGTTCTTCATACGTGCCGTGAGAGAAGTTAAGGCGTGCTACGTCCATTCCGGCCCGCGTGAGCTTCTCCAGAGTCTGGTAGGACTCACTCGCTGGGCCGATGGTACAGATGATCTTCGCCTTCCTGTTCATATATCCTCCGCCGCTGCAACCGATCAGTCCCTGTGCAGCCAGTTCGAAACAGTCTAGCTATCACAATGTGAACCGTCAAAAGGAGCAAGGACACCCTGCTGCACACTTTGCAGCCATCTTACGTTGACTGGCGGCAAAGCTGACCGTAGAATGAGCCGCTATGTACAAGCTTAGCGTTCTTGATAATGGCCTTACTGTAGTGACCTGTAGCATGCCGCATGTTCGATCAGTAAGCGTTGCGCTTGCGACCGGAGCCGGTTCCTGCTACGAGCCGGAAGATGTTGCGGGCATTTCCCACTTCATCGAACACCTGTGCTTCAAGGGGACCAGTTGGCGACCCAGTCCAAAGGACATCAGCAGTGAAATCGAGGGCATCGGTGGTGTGCTCAACGCCAGCACCGGCAGGGAGGAGACCGTCTACTGGGCCAAAGTCACACGGCCACATGTGACGACCGCTATTGATCTGCTGTTCGACATGACCACTCACTCTACCTTTAATGAGACGGAACTCGAGAAGGAACGCCAGGTCGTTATTGAGGAAATCAACATGAATCTGGACATACCTCAGCAACGGCTGTCGATGCTGATCGACAACCTGCTCTGGCCGGATCAGCCGCTGGGTCGCGATATCGCCGGCACCAAGGAGACGGTCAGCAAAGTAGATCGAAGTACCATTGTCGGCTACGCACGAGGGCACTACCTGGCCGGTGATACAGTTGTGTGTGTGGCTGGCGACCTGGAGCATGATGATGTGCTCAGCGAGATAGCATCGCGATGCGGCGACCTGCCCCCGGGTGCGCTTTCCCGGAATTATCGAACTGACCCGGAGCAGTGCGAGCCACGGATTGGAGTGGACAGGCGCGACGGCGAGCAGGTGCACATATGTGTTGCAGTTCATGGAGTTTCGCGCTGTGATCGCCGACGCTATGCGGTGGATGCTTTGAGCGTGATCCTCGGTGGCGGCATGAGCAGCCGGCTGTTCACCGAGATACGTGAGAAACGCGGTTTGGCCTACGATATACATAGCTACGCCGAACATTTCCGCTCGTCCGGCACTGTGGTGGTGTACGCGGGAGTCGACCCCGGACGTGTGGAGGAATGCATCACTGCGATGCTCTACGAGCTTTCGTGCATCAGACAGGGACCGGCGGAGGAGGAGCTGAGGCATGCCAAGGAACTCATGAAAGGACGCCTCGAATTGAGACTGGAAGACACCCAGAACATGGCGCTCTGGTGTGGAGGTCAACAATTGCTGGACGGGAGGATCCAGAACGTCGACGAAGTAACGGCGGGAATCGATGGGGTTACTGTCCGGGACGTTACTGCAGTGGCCGAGGAGCTGCTTGCGACTGAGTATCTCAACCTGGCTATCGTCGGTCCGCTGGAGAGTGTCTCCTCTCCGGAGCTTCCTGCGCTCTAGAGGTTACAGATGGTTCAGGGACGGACAAAGGGGCCGCGTATCACGCGGCCCCTTTGTCTTCCTGTAATGCAATCTACTAGTAGTCGGGATAGCCACCCGGAGGCATGGCCGGAGCCTTCTCCTTTTCGGGGATGTCGGTGACCAGGCACTCGGTGGTCAGGATCATGTTCGCGATGCTGGCGGCGTTCTGAAGTGAGGATCGGGCGACCTTCAACGGGTCGACGATACCGCGCTCGATCATGTTGACGTCGAGCTCATCGTTCATGGCGTCGTAGCCAATTCCCGCGGGACTCTCCTTGATGCGATTGACGATGACGGAGGCCTCGCGACCGCTGTTAGTTGCGATGCAGCGCATCGGCTCTTCCAGCGCGCGCTTCAGGATGGCAATGCCGGTAGCCTCATCACCCGTCAGCTTTAGGTTGTCAAGTGCTTTCATCGCCGTGAGGAGGGAGACGCCTCCTCCGGGAAGAATGCCTTCTTCGACGGCCGCTCTGGTGGCGCTGAGGGCGTCCTCCACCCTGTGCTTCTTCTCCTTGAGTTCGACCTCGGTTCCGGCTCCGACCTTGATGACAGCCACACCGCCGGCTAGCTTGGCCAGGCGTTCTTGCAGCTTCTCTTTGTCGTAGTCGGATGTGCTGCTGTCAATCTCAGAGCGGATCTGCTTGATCCGGGCCTCGATGGCGTCAGTATTGCCCTTGCCCTCAACGATGGTGGTGTTGTCCTTGTCTGCAACCACCCTTCTGGCACGGCCGAGATCCTCGAGGGTGACCGAATCGAGCTTACGGCCAACTTCCTCGGAGATGACGGTTCCACCGGTCAGTACGGCTATGTCCTGCAGCATGGCCTTGCGGCGGTCTCCAAATCCCGGGGCCTTGACGGCCAGAGGGCTGAGCGTGCCGCGGAGCTTGTTGACCACCAGTGTGGCCAGCGGCTCTCCCTCGACGTCCTCGGCGATGATCACGATGTTCTTTGAGGTCTGAACCATCTTCTCAAGCGCTGGGAGAACGTCGTTCAATGCAGAGATCTTCTTGTCGGTAATGAGGATGTAGGGGTCGTCAAGCTCGGTCCTCATCGTCTCAGGGTTGGTGACGAAG
The DNA here is from genome assembly GCA_003552125.1 of Dehalococcoidia bacterium. Taxonomy (GTDB): domain Bacteria; phylum Chloroflexota; class Dehalococcoidia; order GIF9; family AB-539-J10; genus SKVJ01. The sequence goes on from PUON01000150.1 coordinate 11,414, forward strand.
TAGGGGCTGATGTAGCCACGGTCGAACTTCATGCCCTCGACAAATTCGGTCTCGAATGCAAGTCCCTTGCCTTCCTCGACGGTGATGACGCCGTCCTTGCCGACCTTCTCCATGACGTCGGATATGAGCTCGCCAATCTCCTTGTCCACTGCAGAAAGAGCGGCTACCTGGGCCACCTGATCCTTGCCCTTTACGGGGATGGACAGGTTCTTGAGCTCTTCAACCACGGCGGTGACGCCCTGTTCAATCCCGCGCTTCAGAGCCTGCGAATCGGCGCCGGCGGCGATGTTCTTGAACCCCTCGTGTACGATGGACTGTGCCAGTATGACGGAAGTGCTGGTGCCATCACCGCACTGGTCATTCGTCTTGGTTGACGCTTCCTTCACGAGCTGAGCACCCATGTTCTCAAATGGGTCGGGTAATTCGATTTCCTTCGCGATAGCTACACCATCATTGATCACGTTGGGCGCGCCGAACTTCTTGTCGAGTGCGACAGGTCGGCCGCGTGGCCCCAGCGTTACTCGAATGGTATCGGCTAGCGTGTCGATACCGGTCTTGAGCTTCTTGCGTGCCTCTTCGCCGAAGAGTACTTGCTTAGCCATTCCACATTCTCCTTGCTATGATTTCTTGGCGAGTATATCGCTCTCGCGCATGATGACGAGTTCTTCTTCGTTTTCCTTGAACTCGGTGCCGGCATACTTTGAGTAGATGACTACGTCACCCACCTTGACGTCCATCGGCAGTCTGTTGCCGTCATCGGTGAGCTTGCCGGCGCCCACGGCGATGATCTCGCCTTCCTGAGGCTTTTCCTTCACGGTATCGGGGAGGACGATTCCCCCTTTGCTGACCTCTTCTTTCGGAGATGGTTTGATGACAACCCTGTCTCCAAGTGGTACAAGCTTGGACATACTACCTCCTACCTCTACATGTTTAGCAGTCGACTGCTAAGACTGCCAAAGATTATAACACACTGTCCTGTGCATGCAAGTCAGGATGGTGCGCTTGATTTCTACACTGCACCGTGTATAGACTAGATACAGTGAGATGGGCCGATCAAGTTGGGACAGAAGACGTATACGGGCTCTCCGAACTCATCTGGGATTGACCCAGGAGAGAATGGCCGAGCGCCTGGGAGTGCGGCAGCAGACCGTCAGTGAGTGGGAGACGGGACAATACGAGCCGCGTGGAACATCCGTGACGCTGCTGGGAATGGTTGCCGAGCGGAGCGAGTTCGAGTATGCCGACGATAGCACCTCGTCCGAAGACTAGGGAGTTTTTTTGGCCATGGCTACACGGAAACGGATATTCGCGACGGAACAGGAGATGTACGCGTGCTGGTCTCGCAGCGCAGGACAGCGGATGGTTACCACGGATGGGAGGAATGTACTGGTCGTCTACCCGGGAATTCGGACGGATTCCCGCGGTCCCGACTATAAGGACGCAGTCGTTTCGTTCGATTCCGGTACGCAACAATGTGGTGATGTCGAACTGCATATCGATGGTCGTGACTGGCATCGCCACGGGCATGATATCGATCCCTCATACGACAAAGTCGTGCTGCACGTCGTGGGCAGTGCCAGCGGCGCCACAGGGCTTTCAGCTGCCGTCGAGACCAGAATTCCGGTGGCCGTCCTGCGGGGACCGATCATGCTTCCTGGTCTTACTGTGCTGCCGTGTGCGTTTGTGCCGGACGATGACCGATCGGTGCGTGATACGATGGCTCGTGCCGGTCTGGTACGGCTGCTCGGCCGTGCGCGCAGACTGGCACACCGAGGCGCCGAAGCAGGACGGTGGCAACCGTTGGCGGCAAAGATTTCCCGGGCACTGGGTTACTCCGCCAACGCGGACATGGCTGAATCGATCGGTTGGCTGCTCATCGAACCGTCCATGCACCACAGGCTTGTGCGCTGCGATCATGAAGATCGCAGAGCTATTGTCCTCGGGATGGCCGGCCTCCTCCCGTCACAACGGCGAGGTGCGGCATTGCCTGTGACTGGCGACGCTCCTGCATACGAGGCGTACTGGTCCACTGTCGAGGGCGCGTGCTTCTGTGCCGATCCCAAGGGGTGGCGCCTGCGTGGGTTGTATCCGAACAACTCCCCTGTGAGGCGGATAGTGGCACTGGCCGATCTCTGGCCACATATGGAGGGACTGCCGGATCTTGCAGTAGATGCGATCCTGAGTCTGGCTGATCAGCCCAAGTCCTGTGCGGTCGAACTCGAACGAATGATCCGTTTGCCCGGCTGCCGTTACTGGAGAGGACACAGTGACTTCGGTATTCCGACCCGGGAGTCGGATGTGATCGGCGCCGACAAAGCACGTGAGGCGGTCGTGAACGCCGTGCTGCCCTGGGTCGCCGCATACGCCATGTGGCATCGCGATTCCTCGCTGCTACGGTCAGTAGTGACACTCTTTTCCTCGTACCCCGCAGCCCGTCTGAACACGGTGACGCGGCACATGCAGCGGCAATGTCGTCTCAGTTCCTCACCTCCGACTGCTGCAGTACAGCAGGGATTGCTGCACCTGTTCACTGTCTTCTGCCGAAATGGCCGGTGTGGGGACTGTCCGCTTGGAAACCGCTGACGTGATTGCGGCTTACGACCCCCGCCTGATTACCAGCCTCTCGAATATGGGTGTTGAGTGACAACGAGCGAAAACGGTGGAGACTACACTGGGTCAGCTTGAACGGCAGTTGCTGTGACACGTTAGCGCCCTCGGGCGAGATGCAGTTGGGTAACGTACGTATGCTGGACGTGATGAACCTGCCCCGTTGATGGTTGAATAACGGCGCCGGCATCTGCGAGATAGCGCAATTGCTGTGCAGCAACGGCCACATCCGGGTGATAAAGGACAATAGACCTCCATGGTGTTCAGCGTTGGTGCTGAGCGGGGCATCCTCGATCTTCTCGTCCTCATCATGATCGATACTACACTACCGACATGTTTCGAACCGGTTTCTTTGCCGCGGCAAGCGGCCGAGTGTGCAGGAGCTCATGATCAGTCTCCTCATTACATGCCCGACTGATGACACCGTCGGTAATGTACTTGAAGAGGTGTGGCACGGACGTATACGGGACACTGGAGTCGTTCGGCACGTACGCCTCGTCGGCGAATTGTCTGTAGAACGAATCATTCCGACTTACTGCATCACCATCTGTGTAGTAATGTATCGTTCGCGCTGCTAAGGGCTGACCGCCACTCTATGTACGTAGCACGGTGAAGTAGTTTGCCAGGATAACTTCATTTGCAGTGCGCCTTCAGTCGTCGCGCTATGCCTGGTGGTTCCTGCCGCCACGACCTTCCGGGAAATGGCCGCCACGCTGGTAAGTGCGGCAATCGCCTCTGTTATCATTAACGTACTTGTGATTCCACCGACGGCCCGCCAGATGCTGCTGGTACGCGTCGGTGAGAGCAGGACAGACGGGAGAAACAAGTGAGCTTCGCCAGAATGTCCACTGGCGTGACAACAGCCGCTCACTGGTACAGGTGCGCACTTCAGGAGGTGATATGCGAGAAATTTCCTTTCGTGTCGGCGAATTGCCCTCTGAGCCCGCCATTCAGACATTTCTGAAGGCTCGAAAACTCGAGTCTCGTGGTGCTGACGTGGTGCACTTCGAGATTGGTGAACCGGATTTCGAGACGCCTGTGCATATTCGAGAGGCGCTGAAGCATGCAGTCGATGGTGGTCAGACGCACTACTGTGACTCGCAGGGCGTCAGGGAATTGCGCGAGGCGATCGCAGACCGCATCGGGACGGTGCGTGATGTTGATGTGGATCCGGGAAGCATCGTAGTGACACCCGGATTGAGACCGGTGCTCTTCTACGGGGCACTCGTTACACTCCACGATGGCGATGAGGGCATCTACTGTGATCCCGCATTTGCGGCATTTCCCGCGGTGATTCGGTTTGCCGGCGCGACGGCAGTGGCTGTGCCGCTGCATGGCGATACGGGCTTCCAACTGGACGTTGATGAACTGCGAAGAGCAGTGACGCCACGTACCAGGCTGCTCACTTTGAACTCGCCGCACAATCCAACCGGAGCCGTCCTCAGCGAAGAAGATCTGCGGGCAATTGAGGAAATCGCGTGCGAACACGATCTCTTCGTCCTCTCTGATGAGACATATGAAGAGATCTACTATGAAGACCGGCCTCGCAGCGTCATCGAATTCCCTGCGCTGCGCGAGCGATCCATTGTTATGAGCGGATTCTCCAAGACTTACTGCATGACCGGCTGGCGCCTGGGCTACGCCGTGTTGCCACCCGCACTGATTGAGCCGTTCGTGCGGTTGACGGCTAACAGCGTGTCCTGCACTAACACATTCGTTCAGCATGCCGCAGTGGCGGCTCTTCGTGACTCGCAGTCGTGCGTGCATGAAATGGTTGCCCAGTTCCGTCGGCGTCGCGACGTACTTGTTGACAGGCTGAATCGCATGCCCGGAGTCTCCTGCCACACTCCATCGGGCGCATTCTATGCATTCGCGGACGTGTCGGGACTCGGTCTTCCTGATGAGGAACTCGCCCGGATCCTTCTCGAGGAAGCCGGTGTGGCCGCACTGGCCGGGTCAGCCTTTGGAGCGTGCGGCAGGGGTTACCTGCGCTTCGCGTATACGACATCCATGGATAATATCCTGAAGGGAATGGACCGGATGGAGCGTGTGGTGTCGTCGCTTCCGACGATCAGGGTGGCGTGAACCGGTCAACTGAGTGCGAGTGCAGGTTCGATGTCGAGATCCGGAGCCGATGGTTTGCGCATATCTGATGTGAACGAGGCACAGGCAGCCACCATTGCCGCATTGTCGGTGCACAGCGAGAGGGGTGGAAGGAATACCTCGACCGGCGAATCGGTCGCGATCCGTTCTCTGAGCGCCTTGTTCGCGGCGACTCCGCCGCTCAGCATTATGCAGGTCGCCTTCACTTCGATTGCGGCTCTGCAGGCCTTGCGTACGAGCACGTCGACCACAGCCTCCTGAAAACCTGCGGCTGCATTCGCCACCAGCCGGGCATCTTCAAGCAGGTGCTCCCGGTGGACCAGGTGGTACAGGGCTGTCTTCAAACCGCTGAAGCTGAAGTCGTGCGTTCCCTGCAGCCAGGCACGGGGGAGGTCGTAGCTGCCGATGGCTTCATCTGCTGCCTTCTGGACTGCCGGTCCTCCCGGGTAGCCGAGATTTAGCAGCCTTGCTGCCTTGTCGAATGCCTCGCCCGCAGCGTCATCGCGCGTTCTGCCCAGCAATTCGTAACTGCCGTGACCGTGCATCAACTGCAACTCGGTGTGTCCTCCCGACACTATCAGACAGAGTGCCGGAAATCGGCTGGTGTCCTCTTGTAC
>PUON01000040.1 GCA_003552125.1 Dehalococcoidia bacterium
AGACCTGATTCTTGTGTGGACACCAGACGAGAAGCGGATCATTACCGGGTCCGATATTCTTGGGCGGCTGCTCCGTGGGATAGCGCTGGTGCGACCCGATCGTGAAGTTGGTGCATGAAGTGGCGAACAGGAGTCCAGACGAAGGCGTGAGTGGAGCACGGAAGCCCGGTAGGATTCTTTTCATATGCCGCGGAAACCTTTGTCGTTCCCCGATGGCCATGGCGTTGCTCCGTCACCGTGTTACGCACATTAACGGGGATGCCATAAGCGTGGAGGTAGATTCTGCGGGCTATTACGACTGGGAACCGTTTCCTCGAGAGGCACATCCGTTCGCAAGGCGTGCCGTGGAGGGCATATGCGGCTACGACCTTCTGGGGAATCATCGTGCGAAACAATGGACGCCGGAACTGGTTCGGCACGCTGATCTGATCGTTGTTGCCGAACAATGGATGAGTGTAGACTTCCCATGGAATCGCGTGCTGACAATACGTGCACTGAGAGGGGAGCGGGGAGATGTGGCAGATCCCTATGGGAAAGACTATTCCGCGTATGTGGCATGTGCCGAAGAGATAGATGCTTCTATTGTGTCAGGGATGCCAGAGCTGATGGACCGACTTCGTGTTGCTGACACAGACACGATTCAGTGAACGTGTTCAACACCATGTCAGGTAACTGATGTCCTGCCACCATAGCGGCGCTGTTTCCAGTTCACATGTCGTCCGGCCAGGCGCAGTATCGATCCGTAGAGCATTGCCAGCAGGAAGAACGCAATCCCCAAAGGGGTTAGGAAGGAGGACTCCATCGGCGTCCTCAGCGCACGATCACAGGCCAGTCGTCCGCCAAGGATGACCCCTACCTGGATGATGGCGAGAACCAGAATACTGTAACCATGCTCGTTGGCGAGAAACAGGCCAGCGACAGCGGACAGGAACGGGCTTGAGAAGACGACAAGGAGACAAAGTCCGGTAATTGGCGTGGCCTTCGGCCAGACTGCTGCAAAGGAGTAGCCCCACTTCAGGAATCCCTCCCAGAGCGAGGCGCGATTGCGGTACATTCTGCAGCATACGACTGTTGAGAGGTTGAGAGTGAGCTGGCGACCTCCATGCTTCCTTACCTCGGCTCCGAGAAACATGTCTTCCAGTATGCGGGCTTTCACAGACTCATGACCCCCGATGCGCTCGTATTCCGAACGTGGGAAGAGGATGAACTGTCCGATCATAAATGACTGCGGTAAGGTGTGGCTCAGTCGTGCAACTGACAGCGGGAGTGCCGATATGAGCAGGAAGAACACTACCGGTATCGCCGCCTTTTCTCGCAACGTTCTCACAATCTGGCGAGGAAAGCCCGAGATAATGCTTGCTCCCGAGTGCTGCGCCAGCGGTATGACTGTTCGTAACATATGTGGTGCGTGCGTAGTATCGGCGTCGGTGAAGAGTAGATAGTCGCCTTGCGCTGAGAGCGACAATTGATGGCATGCGTGTGGCTTGCCTGCCCAGCCCTCGGGCAGCGGTGCGCCTCGCAGCAAGCGTACGCGGTAATCCGATGCGGCAATACTGCCGACTATCTCGGCAGTTCGGTCGGTCGACTCGTCATCAAGCACGAGTACTTCGTAATGAGGGTAATCCTGTTGCCTCAACGAGTCGATGCACCTGGCAATGTTCGCCTCTTCATTTCGTGCGGGCACCAGTACTGAGATGAAGGGGTTGCCGTGCAATGGAGGCATTCGGTTGACCGGTATGCGTATGATTCGAAGATTAATCGCAAGGTTCAGAATGAACAGGCTGGCGATCGTGAGTATGGCGATCTGGTAAATCATCGGCCTGAACCCGTGATTGCTTCAGACTTTGCCACCGGTCGAACGAATCCACCGCGCTGGCTTATTGGATACTCCCGGACCGCCACGCAACTCCCCTAAGTGCTTGTATGCGAGAAGCACAATGACTCCAACCATGAACGATATCTGTGCCGCACTGCGGGCGATTACGAGCAGGTAACCGAGTGTATCCGTTGTGCTGAAGACGACTACCCACGCGGCCCGATCCATGAGCAGGAAGCCGACGACCAGTAGCAGCAAGGCCAGGACGAAGATGTCTCTGTTCGGAATGGCCAGCAGAACGCCGCCAGTGACTGCGACGGACTTGCCTCCCCGAAATCTCTGAATCGGCGAGAACGCACTGCCGAGTATTGCACACATGCCGATTACAAGGACGGTTCGCTCGGGGAGTTCGTACGTGTGGTGAGCCAGTGCGGCGAACGGAATGCCCTTGGCCATGTCAAGAGCGACGGCGCAAGAGCCAAGCAGGCGTCCTCCCGCTCGAAACACGTTTGTTGCACCGGGATTGCCGTCGCCATAGTCTCTAATGTCCCGCCCGAGGTAGCTTCTGCCCAGCCAGAGTGAAAAAGGGCACGCTCCCAGGCAGAAAGCCAGCAGCGCCAGCAGTGGCACGCAGGCAGGTATGGGACCCAAACTCATGACGTCAGTGTGCCCTATGGATAGGGGCAAAGCAAGAGGTAGTGCAATTCCCGTGTCCATGCTTGTACAGTACAACCAACGACTCGATTCCGCCGCAAATCCTGTGGACTGGCGCCAGAGTCAGCTTGCGGTTACACTGAGTTCGAATTGTGGACACACGTGTCACAGTTGGCATCGAAAAGGATCCCTCTGGATTTTCGGGGTAGATGGGCACTCCAAAAACTGCGACCAATACCTGTGTAGTATGGCCTGATAGTATGAATATCTACGGTGTGGTTATCCTTATTGCGCTCCTCGCAGGCTATGGGTTGTATGTCACCTCTGAGTATTTGAATCTGAGGAGACTGAAGCTCCCCCCACCGCATTCCGTCGAAACGCTGTATGGCGGCGAGGGAATCGAACGCGCCCGCAGCTACCTGCGTGCGGTCACCCAGCAGTCACTGCTTGAGCGTTCCACAGCCCTTCTCGTATTGCTGGTGTTCTGGTTGTCCGGCGGTTTCGACTGGCTTGATTCTCTCGTCAGACAATTGTTCGCCGGTGAACTGGTTCGCGGTCTCGTATTCGTAGGTTTCGTCGCTCTCGCGTACATGGTCGTCGGCATTCCATTCGATGTATACCGAACGTTTGTCACCGAGACGCGATTCCGATTCAATCGCACTACATGGCGGACGTTTCTGGCGGATCGTGCGAAAGGTCTTGCTCTGGCTGTGGTCATCGGCGGGCTTCTTCTCTCCGGTGTCCTTTTGCTGTTCCTGCATGCGGGAGGCTTCGCATGGCTCCTCTGCTGGCTGACAGTAGTCGCCTTTTCCCTGGTTTCTCAGTGGCTTGGCCCAGCACTCATACTGCCTTTGTTCAATCGCTTCGAGCCAATGCCGGACGGCGAACTAAGGGAAGCCATCCTGCGGTACGCGGACTCCGTACGCTTCCCGCTGCAGAATGTGTACGTGATCGATGGGTCTCGACGCTCTTCACGAGCGAACGCGTATTTCACAGGCCTCGGCCGCAATCGACGCATCGCGCTGTTTGATACGCTCATTCAGCAGCATTCCACCGACGAAATCATATCAGTCCTCGCGCACGAGGTTGGTCACTATCGGTTGCGTCATGTCACTAAGGGGCTGCTGCTCGGAATCGCGCATGCAGGTGTGGCGTTTTTTCTGCTTGATTTCTTTCTCAGACAACCGGGTTTGTATGAGGCATTCTACGTTGCAGAACCGTCAGTCTACACAGGGCTTGTGTTTTTCGCTTTTCTGTACACGCCGATCGAGATTGCTCTCTCTGTTTTTGAGAACCTGCTTTCGCGGCGCCACGAGTTTGAGGCTGATCGTTTCGCTCTACAGACAGCTCCGACACCAGGGAGCCTGAGGAAGGCACTTGAGCGGCTTCATGTGAGTAATCTGGCTCATCCCAATCCTCATCCGTTGCATGTTGTGCTGAACTACACACATCCCCCGTTGGCATATCGCCTCCAGGCT
>PUON01000084.1 GCA_003552125.1 Dehalococcoidia bacterium
GAGAGTATGGACACTCGGTAGTCCATCTGGACGTTGACGACTGCCCTCTGTTCGAAGGCTGGCCTCCTTCGAGCCCAGTCTGGATGAGTCATGGCGATATTGTCAGCGAATTACCCCCGGGCTTCAAGGCGCTCGCGTATACAGAGAACTCCCCTTATGCCGTCATCGGCAACGACCAATGTGTATTCGGACTGCAGTTTCACCCGGAGGTAACACATACGCCTCAGGGTCGTCAGATCATCGAAAACTTCGCGTACCGGATATGCGGTTGCAGCGGGAACTGGACCCCGGCCCTATTTGTCACTGAAAGTATTGCGCGTATCCGCGAACAGGTGAAGGATGGCAAAGTGGTGTGCGCCCTGTCGGGTGGAGTTGACTCGGCGGTGACGGCAACCCTGATTCACCGGGCCATTGGTGATAACCTGACGTGCTTCTTCATCAACAACGGATTGCTGCGAAGTGGCGAGCCCGAGCGCGTACTGAATACGTTTGCCACGAATCTCCGGGTGCGCGTCGTCTACGTCGACGCAACTGACCGCTTTCTGAAGAGACTGGAGAGTATCGTCGATCCGGAGGAGAAGCGCCGGATCGTTGGCGAGGAGTTCATCTACATATTTGAGGAAGAAGCAAACAGACTCGGTGCCGTCGATTTTCTGGCCCAGGGCACTGTCTACCCTGACGTCGTTGAGAGTGCCAGTTCGGCCGAGAACAAGGCTTCGGCACGCATCAAGAGCCATCACAACGTTGGTGGTCTCCCGGCGACAATGAAGCTCAACCTCGTTGAGCCGCTTCGGTACCTGTTCAAAGACGAGGTTCGCGAGGTCGGTCTTGCATTGGGACTGCCTGAGGAAATGATCTGGCGCCAACCGTTCCCTGGTCCCGGGCTGTCTATTCGCGTCATTGGCGAGGTGACCCGCGAGCGTCTCGATATCCTCAGAGCGGCCGACTGGATTGTGATGAACGAAGTGAAGAAGGCCAAGTTGTACGGACAGCTGTGGCAGAGTTTTGCAGTTTTGACCGACGTTCGCAGTGTCGGAGTGCAGGGAGACGCGAGGACCTACGGATACCTGATCGCGGTGAGAGCCGTCACCAGCACTGATGCAATGACTGCCGACTGGGCGAGGTTGCCCTACGAATTGCTCGACAGGATAGCCGACCGCATCATCAATGAGGTTCCACATGTGAACCGGGTTGTCTACGATGTTACGAGCAAGCCACCAGCAACAATCGAGTGGGAATAGATACTCCGTCTGTCTCACCGGACCATTCCACTCGACGCTACCTGCATGTGGTTTTCGAATCGACATCACGTTCTTCATGAGAACACGATGAGTGACAAGAAGTGAGAGTACTTGTTGTTGGCAGCGGCGGACGCGAACATGCTCTTGTATGGAAGTTGTCCCAGGAGAGCAGGATAAGCGAGATCGTCGTCGCACCGGGCAATGCGGGAACTGCAGCACTGGCGGAGAATGCACCTGTAGCGGCAACTGATCTCGCGGGACTTACTGAGCTTGCCACCCGAAGACGGGTTGACCTGGTGGTGATTGGGCCTGAGGTACCACTGGCCTTGGGTGTCGTGGATGTGCTGCAGGCCGCAGGTATTCGCACCTTCGGTCCGACGAGAGCGGCGGCACAGATCGAGTCGAGCAAGGCATTTGCCCACGAGATGATGCAGAAGTGTGGCGTACCTGCCGCTGAGACACGTGTATTCACCAGCTACTCTGCAGCGAGAGAGTATGTTGCGAACTCGAGCTACCCGCTTGTGGTCAAGGCAGATGGCCTGGCAGCAGGCAAGGGGGCGATTATTACGGTAACGGAGTCCGAGGCTGAAGAGGCCCTCAAGGACATACTGAATCGCCGGGTTTTCGGGGATGCCGGCAACAGGGTTGTCATCGAAGAGTATTTGCAGGGACGTGAGGTAAGTCTTCTCGCATTCACCGACGGCACTCGCGTCGCGCCGATGGTCCCGTCATGCGACTACAAAAGAGCACTCGACTACGATGAGGGTCCCAATACCGGAGGTATGGGGTGCTACAGTCCGCCCGGTTTCTTCGACGACACTATGGTGCAACGGGCAACCGAATTGGCGATTGCCCCCGTAATTCGAGCGATGCGAGAGAATGCTCTGGATTATCGCGGCGTTCTGTACGCCGGACTCATGGTCGATGGTGACCAGATTCGCGTGCTCGAATTCAATGCGCGTTTCGGGGACCCTGAGACTCAGATCGTGCTTCCCCGCCTCGGGAGCAGCCTCGCAGATATCCTCGTATCGTGTGCTGAGGGAACGCTTGACCCCTCAACCGTCGAATGGAAGGCTGGATGCTCAGTCGGCGTGGTGCTCGCATCCGGCGGGTACCCCGATCATTACGAGAAGGGATGTCCAATCAGCGGCCTCGACTTGGTCGACCGCAATGTTGCCGTGTTCCACGCTGGCACACGGCTTACCCATGACGGCCGCGTGCTTACCGACGGTGGCAGGGTGATGTCGATTGTAGCCACAGGCAACTCCATGGCCGAGGCGCGTGAGCGCGTCTACGCAAACGTCACAAAGGTGTATTTCTCCAATATGATGTATCGTACGGATATCGCATTGAGGGAGGTTGCTTAAGTGAATCCATTGGTAGGCATTCTGATCGGAAGCGAAAACGACAAAGACCTCGTAGCACCCGCGGTTCAGGTATTTGAGGAATACCAGGTGCCACACGAACTCTCGGTCATGTCCGCACATCGGGCAGGCGAAAAGGTGCGCAAATACGCCCTGTCTGCCGAGGAACGAGGTATACGAGTCTTAATAGCAGGTGCGGGTTACGCAGCACATTTGCCTGGAGTACTCGCGAGTTGGAGCACGCTCCCGGTCATCGGGATTCCGCTGCCTACAAGCGACCTGAAGGGGGTCGATTCGCTCCTGTCCATTGTGCAGATGCCCGGCGGTGTTCCAGTGATGTGCGTAGGCATCGGCAAGAGCGGCGCCAAGAATGCAGCATTCGCAGCGATGCAGATACTGGGACTGCAGGACGAGCGCCTCCGTACTGCGTATCGAACCTACCGCGAGAAACTTGCGAACCAGTGAGGACCACATGATCGAGCGCTATTCCCTGCCTGAAATGAAACGCATCTGGTCCGACGAGCACAAGTTCGAACTGTGGCTCAAAGTCGAGATCGCGGTCTGCGACGCATGGTGCGAGATCGGGAAGATCCCCCTGGAGGATATGGAGCGCATTCGCAAGGCCACCTGCGATCTCAACCGGCTTGCAGAGATACTGCAGATCACCCATCATGATGTCACAGCCTTTCTCGCCGCTGTAGCTGAGAGCCTTGGACCGGAATCGCGCTTCATCCATCTAGGCCTCACCTCTTCTGACGTTATGGATACCGCCCTCGGGCTGCAGTTGAAGGCCGCAGGTGAGGTACTTAAGAAGGACGTGGACGATCTGATCCACGTGTTGAGGTCGCGAGCAATAGAAGACAAGCACACTCTGATGATGGGTAGAACCCACGGGGTACACGCTGAACCTATCACATTTGGATTGAAGCTGGCTCTCTGGGTGAAGGAGATGGAACGCAACGCCGACAGGCTCGCACGTGCCATCGACACAGTCTCCGTGGGCAAGATTTCGGGGGCAGTAGGCACCCATGCAACTGTGCCACTTGAGGTCGAGGAGATTGCCTGTCGCAAACTCGGCCTTGGGTTTGCCGAAATATCTAACCAGATAGTGCAACGTGATCGACACGCCGAGTTCCTCAGCACACTGGCGATCATCGCCAGCTCGTTGGACAAGTTCGCTACGGAGATCCGCGCATTGCAGAAAACCGAGGTGCAGGAACTCGAAGAGCCGTTCCAATCCGGACAGACCGGCTCATCCGCCATGCCACACAAGCGAAACCCGGAGCTGTGTGAGCGTGTAAGCGGCTTAGGCCGCCTGCTGCGTGCCAACGCGGTCGCGTCACTTGAGAATATCCCGCTTTGGCACGAGAGGGACATCAGTCACTCATCAGTGGAACGAATCATCCTGCCCGATGCCTGCCTTGCACTGGACTACATTCTGACCATATTCACCTCCGTAGCCGCGGGGATGAAGGTCAACAGGGATCGAATGAGTGCCAATATCGAGGCCACACGAGGTCTGGTGTTTTCGCAACGCGCTCTGATTGCGCTCATAGATAAGGGACTTAGCCGTCAGGACGCCTACAAGGTCATCCAGGACAATGCCATGGCAGCATTGCATTCCGGACAGTCCTTCCACGAACTGCTCGCAGCAGATCCCGAGGTGAAGCAGCGGCTGCAGCCGGAGGAACTGAATGCGGTATTCGACTACGGGTTCTTCGTCAAAGAGATCGATCGAATCTTCGCACGTGCCGGTTTCCCTGACTGCGCTCAGGATGTGTCCAACACTGGCGGCGGGCTTGCGCCGCAGACATACTAGGAGGAAATATGGAAGCCGTTAGCGAGACATCCCTGCCATTGCCAGTATTCCAGCGTGGGAAGGTTCGAGACGTCTACGACCTGGGCAGCGAGTTGCTCCTGGTCTCAACGGACCGCATTTCGGCGTTTGATGTAGTGCTTCCCACGGGTGTGCCGGAGAAGGGCCGGGTCTTGAACCAGATGTCAGCGTTCTGGATGCGTAAGACAAGCACCATCATTGGCAACCACATGGTGGAGTCATTGGACGACACTGACTCGCTCAGGAGGCTGCAATCGCGGCTGAATCTCGGCGATCCTCTTCCCGAATATCTTCTGGGTCGATCAATGATCGTGCGAAAGGCGGACAGAGTCCCGGTTGAATGCATCATTCGGGGATACCTCTCGGGCTCCGCATGGGCCGAGTATCGCAAGCACGGCACAATCAACGGACATTCTATGCCTGTCGGGTTGCAGGAGAGCGAGAAGATGCCTGCTCCACTGTTCACCCCAACAACCAAGAGTGAGACTGAACACGATCGCCCCTTGACGGACCGTGACATTGCCGAACTGGGTCTGGAAGACGTCATGCAGCAACTGGAAGATGCTACCAGAACCGTGTATACATATGCGGTTGCTTACGCCGAAGAGCGTGGAATCATCCTTGCGGACACGAAGTTCGAGTTTGGCTGGCTGAACGGTGAACTGATCCTCATCGATGAGGCGCTTACGCCTGATTCAAGCCGGTTCTGGGCAACCAGCCAGTATGAGATCGGAAAGTCTCAACCAAGTTACGACAAGCAACCGGTAAGAGACTGGCTGGCAGGTTCGGGATGGACCGACAATATGCCCGCCCCTCCCCTGCCAGCGCAGGTTGTTGCTGAGACAACCGAGCGCTACGTCGCTATCTACCGGTGGCTGACCGGAGAAGACCTGTAGCTGTCAGGCCTGCTGGTACGATTGGTACCAGCCTTCTTCGATCACCGGAGTGGCGACTCGCTTGTGCCAGGGTGTACCGTAGGCATTTGCCACGGAGTTCAGTATGCGCAACCGGTCTGCGACCGTAGTGCGAAAGAATTCTTGTCGTTCCTCACGGGACTTAATGGATGTTGCTTCCTGCCAGAGCGCCCGACCGGCGAGGAATCCACACGCGCCCGCCTTGCTCGCGATCTCTACCTGGCGGACAAACAGATCGAAATCCACGCCGCCACTCAGTATGATCCATGGCACCTGGCTGGCTTCATCCAGCCTCTTGCAGTTCTCCAGCATCAGGCTGACGTCGGTCTCGACACGGGCATCGGCCGGAAACTCAGCCTTCAGCACATCGATGCCGAGAGGCGAGATCTCCCGGGCCGTCTCGATGACCACATCGGGCTTAAGGCGCGAATACCGACCCGTCTTCGCCTCATCCCCCATGGCGTAGCCGACCGGTTCACAAATGAAGGCAAGGTCCTGTTCCTCGCACCATGAAGAGAGTTTCTCGACGAGAGCGCGCTGCTCTGAGGCAACTTCGTTGTCAGGTCGGTAGTACAGCAGCAGTTTCGCAGCATCCCCACCCATCCTGCGTATCTTGCCCGCATTCCATCCATCCAGAGCGCGGCTGACGCGAGCCTCGGCACCGCCTTCATATCCGGTTTCTTCGAGTGATACTGCAAGACCCGCTGAGCTGGAAAGCACGTTCGCCGAGATCGTCTGCGCAGCGCCATACACCGGATCCAGCAGTAACGCACTGCTGTACTTTGAGAGCGCCCCGGTCACATCGAATTTGAAATCCACCATGTCCTGGTACGACGGTGCCTCGCCGGTACCCTCCTGCAGCATCTTCGCAAGCGACCCACGGTGGTCCAAGGCACACATACAGATGAACCCCCGATCATCAGCCAACCGCTGCAGTCCGCGATACTTTCCAATCGTCATCTTCTTCATACCTTCACCTCGCCAGTACTTTCATTAGGTAGAGCAACTCGGTATCAAGCCTCTTATCTGTCACCCACGTCTCTTCAAAAGGTGTCTCAACAACCTTAGCACTTATAAGACCGACCATCACGCCCGTACGACCTTCCACAAGCGCACGTACAGCGGCAGCCCCGAGTTTGCTCGCCAGTAGCCTGTCCTGGGCCGAAGGCGCACCTCCGCGCTGAATATGACCGAGCACACATACGCGGAAATCCATTACAAGGCCATGACCGAGCTTCTCCGCAATGTCGAAGGCGCGTCCGGCATCATCGCCCTCGGCAACCACCACTATGCTCGCCCGCTTACCGGCAGCCATGCGCTCCCGTATCGATGCGCTCAGCGCCTCAAGATCGGTACGCACTTCGGGCACAAGAATATCCTCAGCACCTCCCGCCACGCCCACGCTGAGCGCGATGAAACCACGCGTACGTCCCATCACCTCGACAAAAAACAGCCTTTCATGTGCCTCGGCAGTGTCCCGGATGCGATCGATAGCTTCCACAGCAGTATTGACCGCAGAGTCGAACCCAATCGTCGCGTCCGTGCCCCACAGGTCGTTGTCAATGGTCCCGGGAACGCCGATGACCCGCACACCACTGACATCGGCCAATTCCTGCGCTCCACGAAACGTGCCATCACCACCGATGACGATCAGTCCATCTATACCAAATTTCCCGATATTGTCCGCAGCCTTACGGAGGCCGGCAGCGGTCTTCATCTCTTCGCAGCGGGCAGTGCCGAGAAGTGTGCCGCCGCGATGGATCAGGTTTGCAACGGTCCTGGGCCCAAGATGCACAGTCTCTTCATCGAGAAGACCTGCGTAGCCGCGACGTATCCCCAATACGTCGATTTCATAGGAGGCAGCAGTTCGAACCACTGCCCGTATGGCGGCGTTCATGCCTGGACCATCGCCGCCGCTGGTGAGCACACCGATGCGCTTCATCATTGTTTGTTCACCCCTTATACAGACTACCATATTGCATGCAGGGCCCGAATTCCGAAGTCAGTCGAAAGAGAAACTGGCAGGAGATGGACCCTACGTGAGGCAACGTAAGACGGAGCTGTGTTGATTCAGTGCTCGAGCAATCCCTTGCTGCTTGGGATATCGCCGGCCCGCCGGGAATCGTTTGCACAAGCATAGTCGAGTGCCCGAGCCAACGCCTTGAACAGGCCTTCAGCCTTGTGGTGATCATTGATCCCGTATTCCACGCGCACGTGCAATGTAGCCTTAGCCTCGAGTGCGAAAGTGGTGAGAAAATGCCGAACCATATCGCTCTCGAGATCGCCGATCATCGAACTGGAGAATGGAGCCGTCACGTACGCGCCGCCGCGTCCGCTCATGTCGATTGCCACCGTACACAATGCCTCATCCATCGGCACCACAGCGTGTGACATCCTTGTGATGCCCTTGCGATCACCCAGAGCCTGGTTGAACGCTCTGCCGAGGCAGATCGCTACATCTTCAACGGTGTGATGCTGATCATCTCCGCATGCCGTGACAGTCAGATCGAATACCCCGTGCCGGGCAATCTGGATAAGAAAATGGTCAAACATACGAATGCCTGTGTTCACTGCGGAGATTCCCGTGCCATCTACCGACAGCTCAATTCTTATGGCGGTCTCCGATGTCTCTCGTGTCACACAGGCACTTCTACAGTTCACTCCACACCTCCCCAATAGCGTTCAGCAGTGCATCGGTATCCTTCGGCAATCCCGCACTGATACGCAGGCAGTCTCTCAGTCCCTCACTCTCGTAGAACCGAACAAGTATACCTCGCAAACGCAACCCATCGCGTAGACGCCTGGCCGCGGTGACAGTGATGTCTGTATCCTTTTCGCTGACGCGACACAGTACGAAATTGGCTTCAGAAGGATACGGGTGCAGAAATGGGAAAGATGCGAGGCCACTGGAGAGTCGCTCACGTTCCCGCTTCAGTCGTTCCACATTCGCCAGAAGGTACTCTACGTCTTCCAGCGACGCGATGGCGGCGGCCTCTCCTGCTACGTTGACGTTGTAAGGCTGCTTGATGGTAAGAAGATGGGATGCCAGTCGCTCGTGACACAGGCAGTACCCGACACGCAGTCCGGCAAGCCCGGCCCACTTGCTGAACGTACGCAATACGAAAAGATTCGCATAGTCATGCACCATATCCGCAACTGTACGGGAGCCGAACTCGAAGTAGGCTTCATCCACCGCCACCACGATGTCCATCTCGAGCAACTGGCGGATTTCATCCGCGGTCACAACGTCGCCGGTTGGATTATTGGGCGAGGCAATGAAGACAAGGCGCGTACGTTCGGTGACAGCCCTTCGGAGCCCATCTATGTCGAGTGCAAATCCATCCCTACGAGGAACGTCAACAAGTTGTCCGCCGCATACAGTCACCAGGAACGGATACATTCCGAACGTCGGTGGGGCATTCAGAACTTCATCTCCTTCGCGCACAAAGAGTCGAAGGACGAGATCTATGAGATCATCGCTGCCATTGCCGCAGACAATACTCTGAGCAGCAAACCCGGTGTACCTCGACAGTGCCTCACGTAGGTTTCGCTGCAGGGGATCAGGGTAGATGTGGTAGTAAGGGTAGTCTGCGAGTACCACGCGAGCGCGCGGAGAAGACAGGTACGGATTCTCATTTCCATCCAGCTTGACAATTCTCCTGCCAAGCTCTCTCTCGAGCACATCGATGGGCTCCACAGGATCGTATCCCCGCATGGAAGCGAGGCCAGGCCTGATCAGCCGTCCAACGCGATCTATGTCCAAAAGTCACCTCATCGAGATCAGAGCCGGTTCAACCGGCGCGTCCAATCCGATTCTCTATCGCCCGTGCATGGGCCTCAAGCCCCTCAGCTCGTGCAATCAGGACTGCAGCCGGTCCGAGGCGAGCCATTGTATCACTATCGAGTTGCGCAACACTGGAGTACTTGACGAACTCCTCGATTCCGAGGACCGACGAGAAGCGCGCACTGCCGCCAGTTGGCAACACGTGGCTGGGACCATCGATGTAGTCCCCCATCACTACGGGCGATCCCCCACCAAGGCATATACATCCGGCGTTCCTGATACCATCAAGATAGTCTTGCGGATCGGCTACCATGACCTCCAGGTGCTCCGGGGCGTACTCGTTACTCAACTGCACTGCGTCCTCTATCGTATCGACAATCGCGATTACGCCCCTGTCGACCGTCTCCTTAAGGCGATCTGCATCTCCGAAGTCCCACATCTGCCGACGTAGCTCCTCTTCAACTCGATTCGCCAGGTCGGCCGACACGGTCACCAGCACCACTCCGGCTTCGGGATCGTGCTCGGCCTGCGCAAGGATATCCGCAGCGCAGTACACAGGAGACGCAGTCTCGTCCGCGATGATCAGAACCTCACTGGGGCCTGCAAGGCTATCGATATCCACCGTTCCGAAAACCTGCTTCTTCGCCAATGTCACGAAAATGTTGCCGGGCCCGCATATCTTGTCTACACGTGGAACCGTTTCCGTTCCGTATGCCAATGCGGCGACAGCCTGGGCTCCGCCGATTGCGAAGACTCTGTCAACACCTGCCATCTGGCAAGCGCATAGCGTCATTGCAGATACGCATCCTGTGGAATCAGCCGGAGTAGTCACAACAACTTCCTCAACGCCCGCCACCTTCGCAGGGATGACAGACATGAGTACCGAAGAGGGGTACGAATACCGACCACCAGGCACGTACACCCCGACACTGCGCAAAGGCAGAATCCTGCGACCCAGCTGACTGTCGATCATGTGCGTTCCTGTATGGAATGCACATGCCTTGTGGTACTCACGAATCCGACCGCACGCCATTTGCAGCGCCTCGACGAGGGCCGGCCCAACACGCTCGCATGCGCCATCGATCTCGCTATGCGCCACCTCGAGGTTCGGGAGTTCGACCTTGGTAATCGTACGGGTATACTCGCGTACTGCGGCATCGCCTCTACGGCGAACGTCGGTTACTATGCGGTTTACCAGATCCGAAGGAGACAGGGACTCACCGAATATGGCCTCAATACTGGCCAGGAGATCGGGATGCCCCCTCAGGGACTCCAGTGGATCCTGCCTCTGAAGCAGCTCGCGGGCAGCCGCAATACCTTGTGCACGTCTCAATGGACAGCTCCTTTCAGTTGAGCCGCAATCTCCTCAATACGCCCCTTCTTTGACGGATCATTGAGGCTGTCAGCGTTCGCGATGAGACAGGCGCTGGAGCGAAGGATGACCTCGATTATCTTAAGCCCGTTATCCACAAGTGTCTTGCCGGTCTGTGTGTTATCGATGAGCACGTCGGCATCATCAGAGAGGAACGCTTCGCTCGCACCCCACGTCGGCATTACCTTATAGCATACAAAGTGATTGTCCCTCAGATATTTGTCTGCGAGGTTGGTGTATTCCGATGCGACGCGGAGAGGCCTGAAACCACCACGTGCGACGTAATCACGCAATTCCCCAGTCGAGGTCACCGGCACTTTCTGGCTGAGGGCGGCAACAACACGAACCTTTCCGAATCCAAGGTCAACCAGCTCCGTCACCGGACTGGCCGGAAAGCAGCATTGGTGCTCCATGAGCCAGTCCTGCCCGGTCACGGCGAGATCGAAGTGTCCGCAAGCTACCTGCATAGGCATATCCTGCGGTCGGATAACCTTCACCGCCAGCCATTTCTGGTCGCCCAGCAGTCGGCGTTCCACGGTTCTGCCCGCATAGCCCGGCACATGCAGACCGGCACGTTCCAGCAGTTCGACGGCCGGCGTCTTCTGATGCCCATCAGGCAACGCGAGGCGAATATCGCGGGACTGCCATGGTGTAAGAGGCTCGGCAGATATCTGTCCACCTTCGGGCGAGCGCACCCCACGAGGCTGTACGCCTCCCAGCCGAAAGTGACCGCTTACGCACAGTAGGACTTCGCTCAGGTCTTTTTGAGAGAGTGATTCCCGATTACCAACCAGCACAGCCTCCACGTCAAATAGTCGCTTGAGTGGCATCAGACCTTGCGACATCAGGTCGCGTTCGTTTCTGGCCCAAATCAGTACAAGGTCAGCCGACTCCGGTGGGTATGCCTCTGCGGCACCCCATACTGGATAGATGCGGAATCGACGTAGGCGCAGCTCGGCAGCCAGTCTCGTCGCAAGGTTCGGATATTCGGATGCGATCCGGACCGTCCCGCTCGATGCCGCGAGGGCGTCGAGCGACCGAAGATTGGAGTGGGCGCTGGCGGCCAGAAACACGGCACCTTCGCGATAATCCAGAGGTGAGATTTCGACTAGTGCGGCCGTCGGATAACGTGCTTTCAGCTCCCTGACCCAGTCAATGCCACAGATGCCCAGATCATAGTTGCCTGTCGAGACATGGATCGAAATGTCCCGCTCCTGCAATATCTTGGCGGACAGATACTCATAAGCTGACGATCGTATACGGTAATGTCGGGTTCCAGGGCTGTAGTCATCAAACGAGACACCGGATGACTGCAGCATGGCAGACGTGGGGCCCAGGAATCTCCCCTTAGGCAGTGCAACCCTGACATCAACCGGACTGGTAAACTCCACGCTAATCAACTCTACGACTGAACCCGGTCGACAGCTTCTACGACGGAACAGACCATCCTGTCATTAGTCTCCGAGTCAATCAGCTCGACCATATCCTGTTCGGCGGACGTAACCCTGATGATCCAGCGGTACTTTCCCGAGAATTCAACACCACGCCGAATGCCCACTGCAGCGTTGCGGCCGACAGCGCGAACAGCTTTAGCCGCCGAAAGTGTCCGGCAGACGATGGAAGGTGAGCCCTCTTCGCATACTACTGCAACGCAATCCGCGGTGTATGGCGCTTCACTGAGAAGCCTCATCAATTGATCCATGTAGAGCGCAAAGCCACACGCCGCGATGTCTGGCCCACCCATCATAGGCACCAGATCATCATACCGACCTCCACCACCCACCTTCTCACCAGTCACGCTGACCAGCTGAAAACACAGACCGGTGTAGTACTCGAAGCTGCGTACCGCCGTTATGTCAATCTCGTAGCGACATTCAAGCTCGTCGAGGAGCGTCGCCACTTCTATGAACTGGTCAAGCGCATTGCGGAATGCCTCTCCAGCGGAAGACGACAGAGCGCGGATGTTCGAAAGGAAGCCCGCAGACCCACCTTTAAGATCAAGCAGTGGGGCCAGGTAGTGCTTCTCGTCTGATATCCTTGATACAGCGTCAGTCAGGCCCGACCAGTTACCGTCCAGCACCGTATCCACCAGACTCTGCTTCGCATCGGCACCAAGCCCAAGCTCGTCAATCAATGCCTTTAACAATCCGGCATGGCAGATCTGAAACCGCATCCCGTCAAAACCCAGTCGGGCAATGATGTCCTGCGTGAGCAGAACCATCTCAACATCGGAAGCCACGGGGGTGCCACCTATGAACTCGGCACCGCATTGCCAGCGCTCACGCTGTCTGCTTCCGGTCTCATCAAATACAAAGCTGTTGGTTACGTAGAACAGACGGGTAGGCACGCGCGGCGCAAGTCCCTCGACGTAGAGGCGCGCCACCGGAATCGTACTATCGGGCCGCAAGACAACCCGCTCTCCAGTCCAGCCATCCCAATCCAGGAAGGAGTATATGCGTCCTACCATACTCGGGGTCAGCGTGCCGAGCGCGGTGAAGAGCTGCAGATACTCGATAGTAGGCGGTTTAACCTCTTCGTACCCGAATGCAGCGCAACCATGACGAAACGCATCCTCGATGCGGCGAAACCGCACCATATCATCGGGCAGCAGATCGCGCATGCCGCGGCACTTCTGGTGAATGAGGAAAGGCTCTGTGGTCATTATGGAACCGGTGGTATTGTACACTGTATGGCTCCGTTGCTTCAATTTGACATCCCACAGGGAGATCGTTTTGTAGCATGATGCCCCATTCCATTATAATCGAGCATGGAGGGACTTTGTTAAGGTATTTGCGGTTGGGGTTGTGCCTGGTGCTGGCGGTATGTGGAATTGCGTCCCTCGTAATGCCTGTGGCCGCAGAAGAAGACGAGTTGGTGGTGGTTATCGAGGTTGAGGGCACAATAGTCCCCGTTTTGCACCAATACATCGACCGTGGTATTGAGCAGGCAGAACAGTTGGGTGCGACCGCCCTCGTCATCAGACTGAATACCCCCGGGGGCTTGCTCGACTCTACCGAGAAGATAGTCGCGTCCATCATGAACGCCGATGTTCCCGTTGTAACCTTTGTCAGCCCGCATGGAGCGTGGGCAGCCTCTGCGGGCACATTCATTACACTCGCATCCCATGTCGCAGCCATGGCACCAGCCACCACAATCGGAGCGGCCCATCCAGTGCCAGCTGGCGAACAGCAAATACCCGAAGAACAGATGCAGAAAGTCACCGAGTTCGCAGCACGCTGGATGGGCACTATTGCCGAAGAAAGAGGCAGGAACGTGGAAGAGGCGATGCTTGCGGTTACCGAGAGTAAGTCCTTTACAGCCTCGGAGGCACTGGATGTCAATTTGATCGATGTTCGTGCCGATAATCTTCAGGACCTTCTTGAGGCCGTCGACGGCTGGGAGTTTACCCTTGCAACTGGACGCACAGTGGTATTGAGGACGGATGGGGCCACGGTTCAGCACCTTGATATGACGGGGCTTGAACGGTTTCTTCATGCAATCAGTGACCCAAACATAGCGCTGATCCTGCTGACCATTGCGACGATCGGACTGATTACCGAAATCTCGAGTCCCGGATTAATCTTTCCTGGTGTAGTAGGTGCGATAAGCCTCGTGATGGCCTTCTATGCCTTGGGAGTTCTTGATGCCTATTGGGGAGGGATTGCTCTTATACTGCTGGCGGCCGCACTGTTCGCGGCGGAGTTCTTCACACCGACCTTCGGAGGCTTCACGGCAGGGGGTGTAGGTGCCTTGATATTCGGCTCGATCATTCTTTTCAGTCAGACGCCGGGCGTTGAGGTTCATCCAGGGGTGATCGCCGGAATCGCAGTTGGCGCCGCCGGGTTCTCCATTCTTGTACTCGGGGCGATTATTCAGGGTCAGCGACGGCAGAAGACGACGGGTAGAGAAGGCATGGTGGGAAGGACCGCGGTTGCAAGGAGCCCTCTCGAGCCACGTGGCACTGTTATGGCTGACGGGGAGCTGTGGACTGCTACCCTCGAGGACGGCGAGCACGCGGCTCCGGGCGATGAACTCGTCATCGTCAGTGTCGATGGTCTACAACTGCGGGTGCGCAAGAAGCCAGCCTAGCTACAGGGAGGATCAAGATGCTGCTGCTGGACAACTCGGTATTTGCCGGCCCGGGAATAGCTCTGGCAATAATTGCCGGCATCCTCATCGTCGTTACGATCGTCGCCGTGGCACGGAGTTACGGCCGGAAGCCGTCTGCAGGTCGCGAGACGCTGATCGGGCGCATTGGAACCGTAAGAACGCCTCTGCAACCTGAAGGGGCGGTGCATGTGGACGGAGAACTGTGGCAGGCAATGACCGAAGGTTCCCATATTGACGCTGGCACGCGCGTTGTGATTACCAGTATCGAAGGATTGAAACTCACAGTCAGGAAGAAGGAGGAATAGGATGTTTGACATGGGGTGGATACTGTACCTGTTTATCGCCCTGATCGTGCTGATGCTGCTGAGCGCCGCGATCAAAATCGTGCAGGAATATGAGAGAGCCGGTATTTTCCGACTCGGTCGATTCGTCGGTATGAGAGGCCCTGGCCTCGTACTGATCATTCCGTTCATCGAACGTGCGCGAAAGGTCGATCTCAGAGTCGTCACCATGGATGTCCCGCAGCAGGAGTGCATTACCGTCGACAATGTCACGATTACCGTCGATGGCGTAATCTACTTCAGAGTCGTTGAGCCGCAGGAGTCCATCCTGAAGGTACTCGACTACGCCAGGGCAACGTGGCTACTGGCCCAGACAACGCTGCGGAATGTCGTCGGACAATCACAACTTGATGATGTGCTTGCGCATCGCGAGAGATTGAATGAGAAGATTCAGACCATCGTCGATGAAGGCACGAACCCCTGGGGAGTTAAGGTGAGCATGGTCGAAATCAAGGATGTCGAGCTCCCAGAAAATATGAAGCGCTCAATGGCCGCCCAGGCAGCGGCTGAGCGTGACAGACGAGCCAAGGTAGTTCACGCTGAAGGTGAGTCGCAGGCTGCGGAGAAGCTTGTAGGCGCCGCCAAACAGATGTCGGAAGCTCCTGGTGCACTGCAACTGCGTTACCTTCAGACGATCAGTTACATCGCGCACGAGGGAACTAGTACTGTCATCGTGCCCTTGCCTATCGACATGATCTCCGCGTTCACCGAGAAGTTGGTCAAGTCCAAATAGGCGTCTTTCGCGAAACGGAACAGGGGGGCATCCATCACGGATGCTCCCCTCTTTCGTTGACTTGTTCTATTGCGGACCGGGCACCCAGCAGTTGTTTATAAGATGCCGCGAATCTCGCCCAGATCGGCGACGTCGCACTGTCGCACGTAGGCTTCAATGCCATCGATGATCGAAATCATCGAATCCGGATCGGTGAACGTCGCAGTGCCGACTTGTACCGCCGTTGCTCCGGCCATGATGAATTCAAGTGCATCCCTCCATCTACAAATGCCCCCGCACCCGATCACCGGAATATCAACCGCATGAGCTACACGATGCACCATATGCAGGGCTACCGGCTTGATCGCCGGACCGGATAACCCGCCCGCAGGACGCCCCAGTCGAAACCGACGCCTCTCGACATCGATGGCAGTGCCCCGAAGCGTATTGATGACACATAGGGCATCTGCTCCTGAGGCCGCAACCGCTGTGGCGATCTCGACGATGTCTGTGACATTCGGGCTCAACTTGACAATGAGTGGCAAGGTGGTGACCGTTCGTACGGCGCTGGTCAATCGCGCTGCTGTCACGGCACTCGTACCGAACTCCAGACTCCCACGCTCCAGGTTCGGGCAACTGATATTGACCTCAATAGCAGCAATTCCTTCCACCGGATCAACCATGCGCGCAACCTCGATATACTCGTCAACCGTATGCCCGGCGATATTTACGATTACGGGCACCTTCCAGGTAGCCCATAGAGGCGCCTTCTCCCGAATTGCGACAGCAACGCCAATGTTCTCCAGTCCGATGGAGTTCAGCACACCTGCATCCGTCTCCCAGATTCGCGGCTGCTCATTTCCTTCCCACGGAACAAGCGTCAACCCCTTGGTGACAATCGCACCGAGCTTCTACAAAGCAACAAGATC
>PUON01000010.1 GCA_003552125.1 Dehalococcoidia bacterium
CGTCAACTGACGGGGTGTTTCTGTGTACTTCGTTCAGCTTGTTTCGTTCGCTCGCGAATGGTAGAATTGCTGTTCGTCGGGCCGCTAGCTCAACCGGTAGAGCAGCTGACTCTTAATCAGCCGGTTCTGGGTTCGAGTCCCAGGCGGCTCATTTCAGAAACTCACGGGCCGCTCGAAGAGCATTCACCTCATCTCTCTGGCCAAACTGCAACGAACCAACTATCCGTCTATGCGATCCGCGCCGGAATGAACCACAAAGGCACCACCCAACCTGCTCATAGATCAGCGGCATACACACCCCCAAGACAGAGACACAGTGCCGAACGGCAGTACATAGTCGGTCCTCCAAGGCAGTCACGGACACAACACCAACACGTACCTACGCTGCACCGTCGCCAGGTGAACTGCGAGCCTGATTTCTCACATACTTGAAGATCTCTATGACAGTTATGGTCAACGGCAACGCAATGACAAGGCCAATCAGGCCTGCAATTGATGCCGCCAGTATGGAAATGACTATCACCAGTGCGGGATGCATTCGCAACTGGTGTCCCTGGACCACCGGCTCGAAGAGATTGTTCGAAACAATCCGAATCACTATATAGCCCAGCGCCATCCAGATGACCATGTGGGGATCCGTGGCAACAATCACAAGTATCCCAACGATGCTCAGGAGCCACGGACCAACGATCGGAGCCAGTTCTGCTACTGCGGCAAGTACTGCGAGAGGCACGGCGTATTGAATGCCTCCCACGGAGAGCATGGCGTACACCAGGATGCCCCCTATCACAGCAAGCAGGAGCTGCGCACGCACGTAGCGGCCGGTCACATTGCGAACAATTTCTGACAGGCTTCGCACATGCGGCGCGGCCCACGCAGGCAACGCTTTCTCGATGCCATCGCGCAGCCTGTCCCAGTCTTTAAGGAGATAGAAGAGGAACACGGGCAACGATACAAACCCGAGAAGCATATCGGAAAACCCGCCAATACGACCGATGCCGCCGGCAATGAAGTCGACAACCATTTCACCAGCCCGGTCTTCCAGCTGAGAAATGAAAATGGCGACCTGCTCTTGAGCAGCCTCGGGAAGGACTTCAAGGAGAGATGCGAAACGCTGTTCAATTGCAGCGATACCAGCCGGTATCAGTTCCGGAGCGGCCTCCACGAGAGATATCAGAGAACGGCCCAGGACACTGACGATATAGAACACAATGCCGACGACGATCAGTGCAACGATGAGATATATGGCCACGACAACAGTTATGTGCCGCGCGCGCTGGTGTCTTCTAAGGGCAGGCAGACGACGTTCGATCCGGGTAATTGCGGGTTGAAGCAACCAGGCAATGAGAAGACCAAGCACGAAGGGCACCAGCACGCGCCCCACGCTCCACAATAGCCACAGAACGGCCAGTGAGGCCAGCGCGACTAAGATCGGCTTATAGTGCTGCCTGCATTGCGCAAGAAACGAGTTCAAGTCAGGCCTCCACAAGTCCCCAGGCGAAGAGGGTGGGCTTCACGCCCGACGGAATCGACGGACCGTGAAGCCCACTTCAGCCTCGCAATTGAGATGTACGGGGCTAGCTTGTGGCCCTCTCTTCCTCTTGCTGTTCTTCCTCAGCGCGCTTCTTCGCACTGGCTACAGCGGACTTTGCTCGCTCCAAACGCTCTACCGCACGGTCGCGTGCGTGCTCAGCGACGTGTAGCGCTTCTTCAGCAGTATGCTCGGCCTTGGTCTTGATGATTCCTCGTGTCTCTCTTCCAGGCCTGGGTGCATACAGTACACCAATGGCCGCGCCAACCAGCGTTCCGGCTAAGAACCCAATACCCAGTGTTTTATTGTCCATTTCCTTATCCTTCCGCACCTTGCGTTCTAGCTTGGAGAGCCCCAGCCCGTGCGCCTTATCCTCGGCAAGCCTGCGGGCGTGTTCTGCCAACTCCTGAGCCTCCTCACGTGCCGTCTCCGCCTTGGTCTTCAGCAGCCTCCGCGTTTCTGAACCGGACTTAGGAGCATAGAGGAGCGCCACCACCCCTCCAATTGCTGCCCCTGCAAGCAGTGAAGACACATTTACTGAACCATGTTCTCTCTCCATTTCCCATCACCTCCTGCGCGTATATGTCCGTCGAGAGCGCTCCAGTCCATCACGGATACCCCGTACCATCGCCAGCAGATCGAACACCGGCTGCATGCCATCGTGCATGGCTGCTGCGGTGTCATGAGCAAGGATGGACGCAATTCTCAGCTCGGCGAGCGCAATCTTCGCTACTCTATATAGTCGCAAGAACAGAATTGCGACTACTATGATTATGATCGTGCCCACGAATCCGAAAACCGTGATGCTCAAGTCCCGGAACCATTCCAGCTCCATTCACGTCACCTCCTTATTGCATTTCCGAAAGCCCGGGGGCATCCCCCGATACTTCAAAATGCCCTCATCCTAAAACCGTCGTGGATGTATTCCCACTGTTCGTGATGCTGAGCCTCTAAGGATCGCTTCCGGCACTATGGCACCACCGTGCTGTCGCCATATCTCCGAATGGCCACACTCCCCTTTGGAAGCACTGTGCGCACTGTGGCACTACCCGGAAAAGCACAGTCTAGCGAGAATTGCAGTCTGAGTCGAACGAGCCCAAGTCGTGCACTTGGATTGCAGCAACGAAGAGACGCACAACCCATATCGAATTGACAATGATGCTTCTGTTCAATAGTTACGCAAAATGTTCACTAGTGTAGTGCTTCCTAAATACCGTTAGTTATGATATGATGCTGGTATGAGGACGAGCAGGCGACTAGAGGTAAGTGGTAGGGAGCGGGAACGGTTGCAACAAATGGCACGGAACGGGAACACGCGGCAGAAGGTAGCGCTGAGAGCGCGTGTCGTGCTGCTCAGTGCCGATGGGGTCTCCACGGGGGAGATAATGCGCCAGTTGGGCACGACGACGCCGACGATCACCAGGTGGCGTAATCGCTATGAGACAGGAGGGATTCGTGGTCTGCTCCAAGACCGGAGCCGGCCGGGACGTAAGCGGCGGATTGAGGAAGCGAAGATACGCGAGGTTGTGGAACGGACACTTCGAGAGAAGCCGCCGGAGGCGACGCATTGGAGCACACGACGCCTGGCAGCAGTTGTAGGGCTGAGTCCGGCCAGCATTCAGCGCATCTGGAAAGCGCACGGGCTGAAGCCACACCGAGTGCGCACCTTCAAGCTGAGTCGAGATCCCCGTTTCGTTGAGAAGCTGCAGGACATAGTGGGGCTGTATCTCAATCCTCCGGAGCACGCCCTTGTGTTGAGCGTGGATGAGAAGAGCCAGATTCAAGCTCTTGATCGGACCCAGCCCGGCTTGCCGCTGAAGCCCGGTCGAGCGGGAACGATGACGCACGACTACAAACGTAACGGGACGACGACTCTGTTCGCGGCACTGAACATCCTGGACGGGAAGGTGATCGGCCAGTGTCTGTCACGCCACCGCCACCAGGAATTCCTGAGATTCCTGCGTACCATCAACAGCCAGACTGACGAGGGCTTAGACCTCCACCTCATCGTTGACAACTACGGCACCCATACTCACCCCAAGGTGACCGCCTGGCTGGCCAGACACCCGCGTTTCCACCTGCACTTCACCCCAACCTCGGCGTCGTGGCTGAACCTGGTGGAACGCTGGTTCCGGGAAATCACCGATAAGAGGATTCGCCGCGGCGCCTTCAAGAACGTTGACGCCCTCGTCCAAGCCATTACGGACTACGTCGAGGCAACCAATGCTGCCCCAAAACCATTCGTGTGGACCGCATCCGTAGAGACTATCCTCTCCAAAGTCAACCGAGCTAACGAAGCGTTAGAGACACTACACTAGCATATCGTTATTCTCTGCGGAGCCTAGCTATTGCTGGAAGAAGTGCAGCAAACGTAAGGAGTGACCCAG
>PUON01000023.1 GCA_003552125.1 Dehalococcoidia bacterium
GTCGTGGCACAGTCAGACTCGGACTGAAAATCCGCGTGTCACCAGTTCGACTCTGGTCCTCGGCACTTCTTTCACTTGCCACCGTTACATCTCCGCAAACGACCGTGCTCCACCGCTGGCTCTCGCCCCTCGCAGCCGCCCATCCTCCTTCAACTACGAACAGCTTCGCTCCGGCGTCGCAGAGAAGTTCGTGGCGATCTGATGCACAGTAAGCCACCGGCGGTCGTTACAACGACCGCCGGTGGGCGAGTTTCGCCGCGCGGGTGCTAGGGAGTTTTTACGAGAATCTTCTCTCCATCCCTGAATGTCACGAGTACCTCTTTGGGCTGTACGCGACCGTAATGATCGTCGGGCGACAAAGTGTAGGTGCCCATGAAGAGGCTCAGGTTCTCAGTTGCCACGAACGCATCACGAATCTGGGAACGCGCTTCGGAGATGTTGCTCAGGTCGGGATCAGCTCTTTCTATACCGTCTGCGATGAAGAGGATGATCTGTGCGCCTATTGCCTCCCACATTGCGGGGGGATGGCCGTAGCGCTCGACAAATGCCTCTGTAAATTCCCTGCACATTTCGCGGTCCGGATCGTCGTGTGGCAGCTGTTCCCACATCGTCAGCTTCGAATCCAGGGCTACAAGCGAGGGCTCCATTTCGTAGTATCTTTGAAACGAGTCGTAGTACACAGGCGCGCTCTGTGCCGGGGTGGTTACGATGGGCACCATGATACCCATCTCGCGAGCCTGTTTGACCGCCAGGGCGCCTGCAGGTCCGCTTCCCCAAATGAAGATCGACTCCGCCCCTGACGCCCGGATGTTCGCCAACTGAGGGGTCATGTCTGTAGCTCCCGGGTCAAAGTGCTGGTACGTGACCATATCAATGCCCTGCTCCGGGGCCACCTGCTTCATGAAATACTCGCCGCCCTCACCGTAGCCGCTGTTCTCGATAAGGCCGGCAGATGTGGTCAACCCCAGGTCATCCCGCAGATAGCTGAGTGGCAATGGGATGTAGTCTGCCTCGCTTGCGATAGGTTTGAATGCCCATTCCCCCAGCAAATGGTCAACCAGGCCGGTTCCTGCCATGATGATGCTGGGAACCTCGTTGTCATTGGCAATGCCGATCATGCTGACAGACAGCGCCGTTGCCGTCATAGTCGCGGTCGCCAGAACACGATCGACTTCGATGGCCCTCTGGGAGACGAGTGCTGTCTCGGTTGCGCTGCCCTTGTCATCGTAGAACAGGAGTTCCAGAGGTCTGCCGTTGATTCCGCCCGCCTCGTTGATCTGGTCGGCGACCAGTCTGGCACCGTCGATGGCGGGAAGCCCCAGTGCGCTATACGGCCCGGTCTGTGACGCCATGATACCAACACGATACGTATCGGGGGCGTCCTGTTGCGAACACCCTGGTAGCGACAAAGCCAGAAGGCTTACCAGGAGTAGGGGGATGCAGATGCGTCTGATCATGCTCATTTGACTCCTCTCTTCATATACCGATTTCTTCCCGTCCGATGCCTCACTTCGCTAACACTTATGGGCGTAGGAAAGGGGAGTGTGCTGTCCCTGAGCAACCAGTTCAGGACCTGATGCCTGTGCGCTTGGATGAAACCCGAATGTCAGGAACCCTTCACCGCTGTGAACAGTGCTTGCGGCGCTTGCATGGGATAGAAGCACGCTGTCGCACCAAAGCGACTCCTGCAGCTGTTTCTTCAGATTCCTCGCATCGTCTGCGGCATTCACGTGCACTATTGCTCCGGAGAGAGCGCAGCCATCCACGTGTTCTGCAGCCACCTGCACCATCTTCTTCAACAGCTGCTGTTTCGTCTTCGCACGACACACTGGTTTCACAATCCCGCCCGTTGAGTGATCCACTCTCGCGAGCGTCCTGAACGACGTGGCGCTCTCATTTTCTGCATTGGCCCATGCCTTCGCCTGAAAGATCCTTCCACCTTTGTCGCGGTAGAAGAGCGTCTCGAAGCAATAGAGGAGACACATAGAATCACGTATCTGGTACGCACGCTGTACCACCTCAGAGAAGTTCGCGCCCTCAGAAGCGAGTCGCGCGCACACAACAGCAATGGGCAATTCACCGGCTTCGGCGGTCATAGAGTCAATCACTTCGATTTGCATGTGGGGGAATTCCTGCAGTGCGAGTTTTCGTGCTTCAAGCGCCGCGCCGTAGCTCTTGCTGAACGCCGACGACACATGTATCGAGATGGCGGCGCTGGCTCGTTCTGCAGCCCATTCATAACAGCGGAGCGTCTCTCCAACTGATGCAGCGGAAGTCGAGGGGATCCGGTCTCTCTGCCGCAGACGACTAAGCAACCATTCCATGTCGACCTCAGTCTCCAGGTAGTCGTCACCGTCCGCGATAACATGTAGAGGGAGGACACGCATGTCGTACTCGTCGATCAGCGCCGGGGGGACCGCCGCAGGCCCATCTACTATCACTGCTACCTTTCTGCTCATGCTCACCTCATCGCGAGACTGCATCGGCTTACATAGTACATCGCATGACGATGTATATACGCCTAATTGAACACATGTGTCAAGTCCAGGGGAGGAGCTTCGCCCTGCAGATTGAATCAGGTACAGGGCAGTGCGATGCGTGTCCAGCCGTGACCGGCGTTGCGCCTCCAACTACAATTCCATTAGCATTGAAGACTGACAGCGCAATTGTCCGGTAATTGATTCGAAGTTGTGCAGTATGGTAATGCCCCACGTGGGGGGATTTGTTTCAATTCTGCAATGATTGGTGGTTCGGGGAGGATGACTATGACGACCTACGTCACACTTATCAAGTTCACGTCCAAGGGTCCCGAGGGAATTACTGATTTCGGCAAGGCATGGGAGCAGGCGGCTCAGCGGGTGGAATCGCTGGGAGTCAGGATTGTTGGTGCCTATGGATTGCTGGGTCCGTACGACATGATGATAATCTACGAAGCCTCTGACCAGAAGTCCGCGGCCAAACTTCCACTGTCGATTGCCTCACTCCGAGGTAGTGTCAAGACAGAAACGTGGACTACGATTCCCCTCGAGGAGTTCGTGAAGCTTCCGGACAGCTTCTCCAGGTGAACAGGTGCTTTGCCGCGAAGTTCGGGCGATGTTACAATCCATCGGCTGGCCTATCGCGGCGATCAGGTGGGCACGCCAAGGGATCCGCGGGGTTTCTCGGTGCTGTCTGCGGGCCGAAGTGGCGGAATGGTAGACGCGGCAGTCTCAAAAACTGTTGGAGGGCAACCTCCGTGTCGGTTCGAGTCCGACCTTCGGCAGGTACTCACGTTGCCGGATTGTGTAGCGGTAGCACAGGGGACTTTGGATCCTCTAGCCCAGGTTCGAATCCTGGTCCGGCAGCCACCAATTCCCGCATGGCGCAGACGGGGTAGTATGTGTGCGCGGCCAGACATGGTACACTATGCACCGCGTTTTCGCTCCGCAGTAGCTCAACGGTAGAGCAGGCGGCTGTTAACCGTCTGGTTGTAGGTTCGAGTCCTACCTGCGGAGCCAGCTCTGTTTCCAGATACCCTTCTGTGAGGTTCGTTCGCGGAAGTCCATCTGTCGCGAATACTGATAGCCCGCAACCATCATGGTTAACGTGACTCCTGCGCTGTCTTCGGGCCGTTCAGTTACTCGCTCGCGTCGGTCGGTTCCAGCATCTTGTCCATGCCGGGCAACAACGCCGAGTAATCCTCTATCGAACCGTCATCGAGGCAGCATTCGATTATCTGCCGGGCCTTGGGCGCGAGTGAAGGAGACAGGAACTGCCGGACGTGCGTACTGAAGAACCGCCTCAGTATGGCCGCACCAGCATCGTATCCCTCCTCGCCTACCTCGGGTTGCGTATCGACCTGCAGGAGCGCCTTGGTCATGTGGACTCCTTCGATCCGCATCGAGTCGAGGGCGAATCCAAGCAGGGA
>PUON01000129.1 GCA_003552125.1 Dehalococcoidia bacterium
ATCACTGAACCTGGTCGTGATCGCGCTCCCAGGCAGAGGGGGAGAGGCAAAGGCGTAGTACCATCGTCCTGGCGCGGGCACTACTGGTTGCGATAATCCTGCAACTGGTGCGCATGCGCCTATCTGAAGCGGCCTCTCCCGTGGCCTCGGGTACACGCATCATCGAACAATCTTGCACATCCTCGACAATGATCTACCAACCGTGAATTGACACTCGCCAAACACATGTCTATCATAGTGCACATACATAATTGTCGTATCGGACTATTAGCTGAAACGCATCTCGTTGCGTCAGCGGGCGACTGCGAATAATCCGCTATGGCAGTGTGGCTAATAATCGTGCACTTTCGGGCAATCGCCAGTCGGGTGGTTTGACCAAATGCAAGATTGCGACGTCACGCAGGATGATTTGTCGCTAAGGACACTGCTCAATTAAGAGAGGTTCACGCTAAAGGGAGGGAGATATAGAGTGGCTACCGACCAGAAGAAGGTGACCATCAACAGATTGAAGTCGATGTATCCGTTGCGCGCTCATGTAGATGAGAGTTATCGGAGGGGCATTGAAGCCATGAAGGCTGGGAAGCCGACCGTATGGTCAATGCTGGCATGGTGGGAGGGTGACGTAATTCTGAAAGCCATGGATCTGGGGGTGGTATACCCTGAGAACTACGCCACCGTTTGCGCGACTCAGGGTGTTGCACAGTCTTTCCTCGATCGAGCGGATGCTGACGGCTTTCCTACACATCTCTGTGGGTACAGCCGCAACACGTTCGGGTATGCGTCACGGATGATGAAGGAGCTTGGTGGCGAGATTCCGCCTGAAGCGCCAATGGGTGGTATGCCCAAACCGATCATGCTGCTGGGCTCAAACGTAGTGTGTGATGCCCGCTACAAATGGTTTCAGGCGCTGGGCGGCTACATGGACACTCCTGTCTGGATACTGGAGATGCCGACTCCCGGAGTTAAGGAGTTGGCCATGGAGGGTGCCCATGAGAGGTACGTCGGGTTTGTCGTCGAAGAGTTAAGGGAATTCATCTCTTATCTTGAGCGTATGCTCGGCAGGCGGATGGACTGGGACAAGTTGGACGAAACGGTACGATTGACCGAGGAAATCTGCCGTGTGTGGCACGATATCAATGAACTCCGCAAAGCCAGGCCATGCCCGATGCACTCCCGCGACTTCTGGAGCAGCATGGTTCCCGGCCTGTTCCTTATGGGCGATCTTAAGGAGACACTCAAGGGCTATCAGGACCTGTATGCGGAGGTGAAGGAGAGGGTAGATAATGGGGTCTCCGCGATTGTTGAGGAAGAGAAGTACCGGTTGATGTTCAGTGAACTGCCCCCATGGCACACGCTGGGGATATTCGACAAGCTGGCAGAACGGGGGTGGAATTTCGTTATTGAGAGCTGGACCTACCATCCACCGATTCCTATTGATCTCTCGGGCATCAGTGACCCGGTAGAACGGCTCGCCAGGTTCTGCTTCCAGTTCAACGTTGGATACTACAAGGGCGCTCTGGAGGATGGCGAGACGTATGGTTACCACGCGTACCCGCATCTGCCATACGCGCGTGACTGGAAGGTTGACGGCGCGTTTCTTCATCCGCTCGTGACATGCCGGAGTGCGTCAACACATCTGCCTTATGCCAGGGATATGCTGTTGCGCACAGTGTCCGTGCCTTCCCTCATGATTGAAGGAGACATCGTTGATTTGCGGCTTTTCGATCCTGTGGATACTCTCCGCAAAGCTGAACCGTTTGAGGAGACCATGGATCACTATAAACAGGTGCGGAAGGAGAGGGGCTTTGACTGGTAAGCGGCTCACCGAAATGAGTGGAAGGAGGTCCCTGCGTTGAGCGAGGCTAAACGTGGAATCTTAAGAGCACGTGAGATATGTGAGAACCGGGCGCAGCGAGCGCAGGAGCTAAAGGCAGACGGCCGGACTGTCATGGGGTATCTTTGCATCTATCCTCCTCTCGAGATGCTCACAGCGCTTGACATAGTTCCCTACCGTGTGTTTGGAGATATGCAAACGGTTATAACGGAAGCGGATAGAGGATTACCTGTGGCGTTCTGCCCGTTCGTGCGTAGTTGCCTTGATCTGGGCATTAAGGAGGAATACAGCTTCCTTGACGGTATGGTGACATCCCATGCCTGTGATGCTATGGAGAAGGCAGCCCATGTCTGGGAACGCCTTATCGGTCATCCGTATTTTCACTTCATCGAGATACCTACCAAGGTTACGGAGAGAGCCGAGGCTGTCCTCAAGGGCGAACTGCAAGTCTTTGCACAAACGCTTCAAACGTTTGTAGGACGTGAGATGTCGCAGGAGAGTCTGAAGAAAGCCATAACTGTTCATAACGAACAGCGCGCCCTGGTGCGGGAACTGTACGAGCAGCGAATGTCTGATCCTCCCCGCATTTCGGGCGGAGACACGGTGCGTGTTCTGAAAGCGGTAATGAGTCTTCCGGTTGAGGAAGGAAACGAGCTTCTGCGCGAGGTCATCACCGAAGTGCAGTCACTACAGCCGGCTGTGGATGCAGGCGGGCCCAGACTCATGATCTGGGGCAGCATCGTTGACGACCCCAGCTTCGTCGATATGATAGAAGGGGCTGGCTGTAGCGTAGTTGTCGACGACACGTGCGTGGGTTCAAGAGCGTACTGGAAGGACGTTCCGATTACTGACGATCCGCTTGACGGTCTGGCACATCACTACCTGGCCGATATACGTTGTTCGCGCACCTTCTTCGAAGTTGCCGAGAGCGACAAGGAAGTCGCGCAAAAGGAGCGCGCCAGCGACCTGGAAAGCAGGTTCGGCTACATCAGGCATATGGTTGAGGGCTGGAAGGTTGACGGAGCGATTCTGCAATCGGTGAAGTACTGTGATACGCATGGCTTCGATGTTCCCGATGCAATAGATTATTTCAAGTCTCTGGGCATTCCCAGTACCTATTTTGAACATGACTATACGCCGGGAGCACTCGCGCCACTACGCACACGGGTGCAGGGCTTCCTTGAAATGATCTGTTAGAGAAGCCATTTGGTCTCGGAAGCGCCAGCGACACCCAGGATGGTGATGGCTTCCAGCTATGGCCGCTTGACTGGTGTCCGACTCGCATCGGAGCCGAGGTTACTGCCTCTGCAGTGGGCCAATGCGGGGTTGCCGTGGTTGCTTGTCGAGGTTCAGTGCCGATTGGTTTAGAATCTCTCTCGCTGGGACGCCCCCGAACGTGGTGACATCGGAATCTGGAGAATCTCATGTATTTTGCAGGCGTGGACATCGGATCTACTATGACCAAGGTGGTCATCGTTGGAGAAGACGAATCGGTCCGCGTGCGACACATCGGACCTACCGGCGCTGAACACCGCCGCCTCGCCAACAGGGTCATGGAAAGTGCATTAGCTGAGGCTGGTGTCTCATTTGAACAGGTGGAGTATGTTGTGGCGACAGGCTATGGCAGGTTCAATGTTCCCTTTGCCGATCGTCAAATGACCGAATTGACCTGTCACGCCAGAGGTATCTCCAGCCAGTTCCCTAATGCACGAACAGTAATTGATATCGGCGGGCAGGACGCGAAAGGGCTCAAACTTCACCGGGGCAAGCTGGTCGACTTTGTTATGAACGACAAGTGTGCCGCAGGGACGGGAAGATTCCTCGAAGTCATCGCCGATACTTTTGGCCTCAGGTTTGAGGATCTTGGCGAGATGTCGCTGCGCGCCAGTCAGGTAGTAGGCATCAGCAGTACATGTACTGTCTTCGCACAGCAGGAAGTTGTGTCATGTCTTTCCCGGGGAATAGCGGTGGAAGACGTACTTGCTGGTTTGAATGATGCGATAGCTGACAGAACTACCAATATGGTTAGGCGGCTGCGCATTGAACCGGATGTGATCTTCACCGGGGGGG
>PUON01000027.1 GCA_003552125.1 Dehalococcoidia bacterium
ATCGTGCCGCCGAGAATCGAGCCGGTATAGGTGAGAGCCAGGATGTTGGCCGCAGGCGCTACCCACAGGATGATGAATGCCGCACCGATTCCTGCGCCGCCGTAGTAGATACCGCTTGAGACCGGAATAACGGTACAGGAACACGCCGCCACGAAGAAGCTGCCCCCGGCTGCAATACCGAAGGACTGGATCTTGCGTACCGCGGCGCCGAGGTAGCCGATAATCGCCTCGCGTGAGACGAACGTAACAATTCCGCCTGCAAGGAGAAACGCAGGGACCAGGCAGGTCAGCACATGGAGCGCGACGTAATCCTGAAGGGCGTAGAATCCGCCACGCAGCATCTCTGTGAACAAAGAACACCCTCCTTAGTAGTTGGCATCCCGCATGAGTATCTGTGGCTGCGAGGAAGGCTGGTTCTCAGAGAGATTGGAATGCCTCCGTGCCGACTTGAGTCGGCGCCTATCGTCGAGCGCTACCACATCGCTCGCCGCGGCTCTGGTCACTGCCTCGATCAGGCTACGTAAGGGAGGCGCCAAGCGTTCGAGTTCGACGGAGTAGTGTTTCCACCGACCTTCTTTCCGCACCCTCAGAAACCCTGCATCCTTCAATGAGCTGCAATAGCGGGATGCATTCACCTGAGAGATTTCCAGCACATCCATTACCTCACATACGCAGCATTCGCGTTGTATGAGCAGGTGCAGGACGCGAACCCGCGTCGGATCGCTCAGACTCCTCGCCGCCCTTACCAGTTCATCCATGCTTCTACGGGCCATTAATTGCATAAATACGTAACCTTGCATATATTATTGTCAGATTAGAGCCTTGTCAAACGTTGTATGCCCCGTGGTCGGCGAGAGCTTCGATCCACTGATGGCAGCCTCTTCCGTTTGCGGAGGTCTTCACGAAGGCTGGAGATATTGTCGGTACCAGCGACTCAGTCTGGACGTGAGTTGAGCCTCGGTTTCGGGCCCACCCGTCCACATGCCCGTACCGGAGAAGGTCCTGGTCTGGAACAATAGGAAGCGTGTATTCTTGGCAACCCATACACTCACGGTGCTAAACTGAAAGACCGACAAGGAGTCAAGGCGGCGATGTCTGAGAATCAGGAACAACAGAAGACCCAGGGACGGCAGGAAGTATCCGCGCAATCCGAGAGGCACGTGCTCCTCGTGGCGATCGGTATCATCGTAGCCAGCCTGTTCCTGATCATTGGCGGAAACGCCGGATGGCTTACCGCAACTGCCGCCCCCGAGTTCCCCCAGGAGCCTCCGGTGATAATCGGTATGTCATCCACTCCCGAACGGATCATGCCCCGCACGGTTGTCGCAGTCTCATGCGAAGCGACTCATCCGGGTGAAGCCGAGATGTCGTACACGTGGGTGGCCAGCGAAGGAGAGTTACGGGGTGAAGGACCCGAGGTAGAGTGGGTGGCGCCTGCGACCGAGGGTCTTCACAGGATCTTCGTGACGGTTGAGGATGAATACGGCGCAAGCGCGGAAGA
The DNA here is from genome assembly GCA_003552125.1 of Dehalococcoidia bacterium. Lineage (GTDB taxonomy): Bacteria > Chloroflexota > Dehalococcoidia > GIF9 > AB-539-J10 > SKVJ01. The sequence continues at coordinate 1,502 of PUON01000027.1, forward strand.
GTCGCTTACTCTTCGCGTCAGGGAGAACACGCCTCCCGAGATTACCGCAATGGGGACAGACAAAGGCGATGATGTGGGATGGGTGGTTCCCGGGACCATGGTGTACATCTGGTGTGAGGCCGAAGATGTGGATGGAGACTCTCTTACCTACGAATGGACAGCCGATGCCGGTGAACTGTTTGGAGAGGGCACGTCCGTGGTCTGGGAGGCGCCGAACACCCTGGGAATGCACTGGGTCAGTGTGGAGGTGGATGATGGTTATGGTGGCGTGGCGGAGCGGTCCGTCCCGGTTAGCGTGAGTGCGGCTGAGCCTCCTGTGATACAGGACATCCGGGTTGAACCGGCCGACCGCAGATACGCGAAGCCATACCAGGACTCGTGGCAGATCTTCAAGGGACAGACCTGCACGTTTGAGGCAGTGGTGGTAGAGACTGACAGGGAGTACTCATACCGGTGGAGCGCTGAATCCGGGGAACTGTCGGCCGACGGGCCGACAGCAGTGTGGCAGGCGCCGTCGCCGGCACGTGCTCAGTGGGTAACCATCCTCCTGCAGGTGAGCGACGCCCACGGCAACGAGGCGAGCGAAACCCGCCGGATGTACATTCAGACCTGCTCGGCCTGCATATAGCCCCATTCTTCGGCAAGTCTCAAGGTACCAGGAATCCGTCTGCCGACTTACGAAAGTGTTCCGCCCTTTCGCACGGCTCTCGGCCCGTGTCCCGAGGGGTTAGCGGGTTCAGAGCTGTGGAACCGGCTGACGCCAATGCCAATCTGGTGAGGCAATCCAGCCAGTCCTGCGCTCTGGCCGGGCCACAGCAAAAAGGCACGGGGGGCCGACATACCTATTGACAAACCGCAGACGCGGCTCTAGTATGTCTCCACTAATCTGCATCGCTCCACGATATATTGAGCAACGGATACGGCAGGGATATGCGGAGGTGTTGCCTATGTAACAGTGTGGACATCCGGGCGTCTCTCTTCACAGGTTTCCCCCAGCCACACCCTTTTCAGGAAAGGAGGTGAGAGCACTTGACTACCACGTTAATTATCGTAGCTGCGCTTGTCATATACGTGATCGTGTACCTTCTGTACGGCAAGCGCATTGCGACCAATGTAGCGAAACTGGACCCAAAGGCCCAGACCCCCGCGCAAAGATTGTACGATGGCGTTGACTTCGTGCCCACGAAATGGCCCGTTGTCTTCGGCCACCACTTCGCCTCAATCGCGGGTGCAGGGCCCATCGTCGGCCCCATCATCGGCGTTACCTGGGGCTGGGTGCCGGCCATCCTCTGGATCTGGTTCGGCAATGCCTTCATCGGTGCGGTGCACGACTTCATGGCCATAGTGGCGTCCATCAGATACGACGGCAAGTCGATTCAATGGGTAGCCGGTGAGGTGATGAAGCCGCGCGTCTCGACCATCATGGGCATATTCGTGTGGATCGCGATGGTGTTGATCATCGCGGCGTTCACGAACGTCGTCGCGGGACTGTTCATTAACATTCCGTCCGTGGCGACGGCGTCGATAGGCTTCATTATCATCGCTGTAATCATTGGCTACCTGCTGTACTGGAAGAAGCAGAACCTCGTAGCGATGACCATTCTGGGTCTGGTGCTACTTGTTGGTGCGCTGTTCCTGTCTCAGGTATACCCACTGGTAATGGATCGGCCATTCTGGCTGATCGCGCTGCTCGTGTACATTATCATCGCAGCCGCGTTGCCGGTGACGATCCTGTTGCAGCCACGCGACTACCTGAACGCGTACATTCTCCTCGCGTTTCTCGCAGTGGGCGGCGTCGCCTTCCTCATTCTCAACGCGCCCCTGAACTGGCCGGCGTTCACGCTGTTCTCGGCGCATGCAATTGGAGCTCCTGCGCAGGCCTCGCCGTTCTGGCCGACCGTACCGCTCGTCATTGCGTGCGGATCTCTCTCGGGCTTCCACGCCATAGTTGGATCGGGCACGACCTCGAAGATGATCGACAACGAGATGAGTGCCTTGAGGATCGGCTACGGCGGCATGCTGCTTGAGGGCTTTCTGGCAACTATCGTCGTTGTTTCGCTCGGTGCATTCGGCCTGCAGGTGGCGGGAGCAACCGCAGGAGAAGTTGGCGTTGCGGGATGGGTCCCTCTGGCCATCGCACACTTCAGTGAAGCCTATGCGATGGGCGCTAACCAGGCTTTCGGCATGGCGATGGACTTCGGCATGACCTTCGCGTCCCTTACCGTCTGTGCGTTCGCGCTGACGTCGCTCGATACGACGGCCCGACTCGGGCGATTCGCGTGGCAGGATGTACTCGGACGAATTGTGAGCCCTGCCGGGCAAGCCAGCGGAGGTTACAAATTCATTACCCACAGGTGGATTGCGTCGCTCATTGCCGCTGGAATCGGTGTCTATATGGCGACCACCGACGCGTTCACCGCGCTCTGGGTCGGTTTTGGGGCAGCCAACCAGATGCTCGCGGCAATTGCGCTCATGACCGCATGTGTCTTCTCTACCAATGTGTTGAGGGGCGGTAAGTTCTGCTGGGTCACGATGATCCCGGCGTTCTTCCTCTGGGTCACGGTCTTCGCGGCCATGATCTGGTACGTGATCACGTTCATCAGTATCGTGAACCCGATCACCATCGGATTCGTTGTGGTGATGATTGTGCTGTCGCTCATACTGCTGCTGGAGGTTATATCAGCGCTCAGGGCAGGACCGAAGAAATAGAGGCTAGTTGATACTCAGATCTCTGTACGAGTTTATAAGAGATTTCGGAAGCGGGCTAAGATCTCACTCAACTGAGTATGTCGAGTTCGAGCTCAGGGAGATGGAGAACATCTTAGCCCTGCTTCTGTTTAGCTCGTTCCTGGGAATGCCGAGTCCGCCGTCAGATCTGACATCCCGACTCATGCCGCACATGGTGCGCGAGATGTACGTGATGGGAAGTCGGTCCGGGGACCTCGACGATATTGCGGGACAGGTGAGTGGACTGTTCATCGACTGATTCGGAGGACTGATGGCGGTGCGACTGGTATATTCCATCGGCAAGGGCGGAGTAGGCAAGACCACCTGTGCTGCAGCTCTCGCTCTTCAGTCGTCTGTGCGGTGGCGCACGCTGGTGGTTTCTCTCGATCCGGCGCACAATCTCGGTGATGTTCTCGAGACACGTCTTACCAACAAGCCCTCCGGCCTGTCCTCAAATCTGTCGGCCAGCGAGGTGGACATGGAGGCCGCCATATCGCGCTACCTGAAACAGAGTTCGGAAAGACTGAAGACGATGTATCACTACCTCAAGGTCATCAACCTCGAGGGTTACCTGGACGCGCTCAGGCTTTCCCCCGGAATTGAGGAATACGCGACGCTACAGGCCATGGAGGAGCTCATTCGCGAGGCTGAATCGGACTACGACGTCCTCGTGTTCGATACGCCTCCTACGGGTCTTACGCTGCGGGTTCTCGCACTGCCCAGAGTGTCTGTGCTCTGGGGAGAGAAGCTCTCCAATCTGCGACGCGAGATACTGGACAAGCGCCGAACCCTCAAGAACATCCACGGCGAGCGCAAATTCGTTGTCGATAATACCGAGCACCGGCTCCCGACAGAGGAGAAGGACGATGCGGTAATGCAGGAACTGAACGACTACGTATCCCGGATGTCGAAAATGGCAGCGCTTCAATCAGATGCGACACGCTGTCGCGTGATGCCTGTGATGAATGCCGACAGGCTGTCCCTGTTCGAGACAAAGCGTGCGTTTGCGGCGCTGGAGGGCCTTGGTATGCCCATCGGCCCGATCATCGTGAACAAGGTGGGGCTTCAGTCCACGGATGCGGGTTCCGTAGAACAGATCGGGAAGGAACTCCGGCGGAGTGTAAGAACGATACCGTACTATCAAGGTGAACTTATCGGCCGTGAGGCTGTCGAAGAGTTCGCCCGTCATGTAGACTTCTCGCAGTGGATACCGGGAGACACTGTCTGAAACTTGATGTGCCGGCGCGTCAACTGCCGGCGAAAGGACGTTGATGCATGGATGTCGCAGCCTGGGCTCTACCTGCAGTTGTCATAGTCGCCCTGTTTATCGCCACCACCTACTTCATGGGACGGAGACACAATGTCGTCCTGATGCGCATCTACGCACAAGCTCTTGAGAAGGCACTGAGGCCGGTGGACCAGAAGTACACGTGGATCGGTGGCTACATTGGCTACAGGGCTGAATATAAGGTCAAAGATGATTTCATCAAGATGGTGAAGGCGAGTCTCCAGCTGTTGCCGCGAATGAGCCTTCTTTACAGGCCGATCGCACGCTTCACAATGCGGCATGACAAGCTTTACCTCGTGTTCGAATGCAAGCAGAGCCTCCCGGGAGAGGCACATCTCATCAAGAAGGGACAATACCGGTTGGTTCCCGCGGGAATTGAGCATATAGAGCAGTTCCGCAGGCGGGACGTCACGCTTGGAGGCGTAGATTTCGAGCTGCTGTCGCTGGATTCCCGAGGCGAGAGGGAGTTGATGCGGTGGGCGGAGTCTCTACAGGTAGCTGATTACTCGCACATTAAGCACCTGTCGTTCACTTCCAGCACCAACGTGGCCTACGCTTATGTCGATCCCGACCAGGAGCTGATCGCTGCCCTCGGCCGCACTGCCCCTGACTTCGTCAGGTCTGTAGCGAAGTAGGGGTTCTGGCTCGGCTGCCGACGAATCGTGTGCAGCTAACCGGTCTGTTGTTCCTCTCACCGATCTCTTTGCGTGGCATCATGCAAGCTGGTAACCTAGCAGATTTGGAGGTTACATACATATGTCAGACACCGTCACGATGGACAAGATAGTCTCTCTCTGCAAGCGCAGGGGCTTCATCTTCCAGAGCAGTGAGATCTATGGTGGACTCGCAAGTTGCTGGGACTACGGACCGGTTGGGGTTGAGCTTAAGCGCAATGTGAAGAACGCGTGGTGGCGCAGCGTAGTAGAGTCGCGCGGTGATGTAGTCGGCCTTGACTGCAGCATAATGATGCACCCGATAGTCTGGCAGGCCAGCGGCCACCTGGAGGGTTTCAGCGACCCGCTGGTGGAGTGCAAGGTATGCCACATGAGGTGGCGTGCCGATCAGCTTGAGAAACAGGCGTGCCCCTCATGCAGCGGTGAGCTCACCGAACCACGGAACTTCAACCTGATGTTCAAGACGTTCATGGGGCCTATCGAGGAAGACGCGGCGATAGTGTACCTGCGGCCCGAGACAGCACAGGGTATCTTCGTCAATTTTGAGAACGTCATCACTACTTCAAGGAAGCGACTGCCCCTCGGAATCGCGCAGATAGGGAAATCGTTCCGCAACGAGATTACACCCGGTAACTTCACGTTCAGGACCCGCGAATTCGAGCAGATGGAGCTTGAGTTCTTCGTCAAACCCGGCACCGATGAGGAATGGTATGACTACTGGGCGAAGGAGCGGTTCAACTGGTACGTGCAGTTCGGAATTCGTGCTGAGAAGTTGCGCATGCGCGAGCACGCCAGGGACGAGCTGGCGCACTATGCCAAGTCCTGCGTCGATGTCGAGTATGAGTTCCCGATAGGCTGGTCCGAGCTCGAGGGTATCGCCAATCGAACCGATTTCGATCTTTCTCAACACTCGAAGTGGAGCGGAAAGGATTTGAGCTACTTCGATTCGCAGACGAACGAGCGGTACGTACCTTACGTCATCGAACCTTCGGCGGGGGCAGACCGCTCGGTCCTGGCATTCCTGGTGGACGCCTACCGCGAGGAGGAAGTCGAGGGTGCGACGCGAGTTGTCCTCAAGCTACACCCGGCTTTGGCTCCCGTGAAGGTTGCGGTACTTCCTCTCAGCCGTAACGAACGTCTCTCCCCGCTTGCCAGAGAGATCCACGAGAGGCTCAGCAGATCGTTTGTGACCGAGTATGACGACACCCAGAGCATCGGCCGGCGTTACAGGCGCCAGGATGAGATAGGCACTCCGCTCTGCGTCACGGTCGATTTCGAATCGCTTGAAGACAATCAGGTGACGATTCGTGACCGCGATACGCTCGCACAGATACGTATTCCGATTACGGAAATGGAAGGCGCTTTGAGATCAAGGCTGGCGGGAGAGGAGTTTGGCTCCGATAACCTCTGGGCCGGCGCGCGTGCCTGACAATTGCACACTGGCGGGAACATGGTAATCAGACGAGGGCGGCTCCCATGGGAGCCGCCCTCTTGATTTACATCCGTAAACGAACACTCGCTACTTCTTCTTGAGGAGTTCGATCATCTGCGGGATCACTTGGTACAGGTCGCCGACCACCGCGTAATCTGCGATGCGGAACAGTGCAACCGACGGGTCTGAGTTGATCGCGACGATGGTCCCCGAATCACGTATTCCGGCGAGGTGCTGAGGAGATCCCGATACTCCGACACCGACGTAGAGCTTCGGCTTCACGATGGTGCCGCTGAAGCCCACCTGGTGATCCTTGCTGATCCAACCGTCGTCCACCAGCGGCCGGGTTGCACCGACAACTCCGCCGAGCGCGTCGGCAAGCTGCTGCACGAGTTCGAAGTCGTCGGCATTCCTCAGTCCGCGACCCGCGCATACTACGATATCCGCTCCCGCGATGCTCGCAGGCTTGGCCTCACCCTTCCCGAGGACTTTGACGCCGCTATCGACTTTCTCCACGCCTTTCTTGACGATCTCTCCCTTCCGGCCCTCATCTTTCTGCCCCGCTTCCAGTGCGCGGTACCGCACTGTGACCATGGTGATGTCGGAACTGGTCTTCACATGGGCGAGGAAGTTGCCTGTGAACGCCGGCCGCACCTGGAGCAGAGAGCCATCCTCCTGCAGCTCGAGAGCTGTGCAGTTGGATGTGAGACCGGCCTCTACTGCTGTTGCCACGCGGGGCGCCAGCGCCTTTCCAGTCAGGGTGGAGCCGAACATAACTATTGCCGGCTGCACCTCAGAAATGAGAGAGACCAGATTCTGCTTGTGGGCCAAGGAGTCGAACGTGGCGAGTGACTCGTCGTCGTAAACGTAAACAGTGTCGGCGCCGTAAGCCACCAACTCCTGTGCTGTTTCGGTGATCCCTGATCCCAGCACCGCACATGAGACCTTGGAGTCGGTCTTGTCCGCGAGATCTCGTCCCTTGCCGAGGAGTTCGTAGCAGATGGGGTGGACGCGTCCCCCTTCCCTCTCAACATATATGAGTATGCCTTTGTTTTCCATCACACTACCCCTTCAGCAGGCCCGCTTTGTCAAGCGCTGCAACGAGTTGACTGGCTGCGTCTTCCCCCTGGAGGACCTCCCCCTTTCGTTTCTTCTCCGGGGGCAGCGCGATGCTCTCGACCCATGTGGCGGAACCCGCAATTCCCAACTTCACGGGATCAACGTCGCCCAGATCGGCCGCCGTCCATTTCTCGACCTCGGCCTTTCTTGCGCGCAGCTTCTCCTTCAGAGTGGGAAGCCGCGGAGTGTTCAGTTCCTTGGTGCCGGTGATGAGCAGAGGGAATGATGCCTCCACGCTGAGAGAACCAGCAGAGGTCTCCGTAACCGCAGTGACCTTATCAGTGCTGACTTTGGTGAGCTCAGACACGAACGGCAGAAGAGAGACTCCGAGCCGCTCCGCAAGCCCGGGGCCTACCTGGCCGGTGTCGCCGTCGACAGTTGTCTCTCCACAGAGGATCAGGTCGAAGTCACCCACCTTCCGGATCGCCGCAGCAAGTGTGTACGAGGTGGCGAGAGTGTCGGCACCCGCAAATGAGTCATCGTAAAGCAGGATGCCGCGGTCTGCGTCTCTCGCAATGCCTTCCCGCAATACTGCTTCGGCCGACTGCGGCCCCATGCTGATGACGGTGACGGTGGCGCCGAGTTGTTCCTTCATCTGCTGGGCTGCTTCGAGGGCATTCAGGTCGAACGGATTGATCTCTGAATCGGCAGACTTCCGGTCTACCCGGTTCGTCTCGCGTAGGAACTTGACCTTCTCAATATCCGGTACCTGTTTCGCTAATACGATAATATGCACGTCAGAACACCTCCTTCTATCGCGTCACACTCGCCTGAGAACTGAACGTGACAGCCGGGATTGCCGGTCCCGGTTCTCGATGCGATCTCTTCCTGGTCGCCAGGATTCACCAATCTCTTCACTGGATAGGAGCATGCGCATAATCTCGGACGTTCCTCCACCCCCCGTCCCGCACGCTGATGTCTCGCAGTAAGGGCTCCGCCAAATAGTAGGTGTAGCCGGGACCGCAGAGTACGTTCATCGCCCTCCGATCTCCCTGCAGCGTTGTCATGTGCCGGCGCAGTCCTGTGATTGGAATGGCGCTACTTCTTTGGCGACGGCTCGGGGATTTCCTCCTCGATTCCGATAAGGCGGCGCGCGTAATCGACGGATTGGTCGAGTCCCGCATTCATGCGCACGACAAGCTTTGCTCCCTCAGGAGACCCTCCTCCGTGCATGCAGCCAGGCACGCCTGCGCCCAGCGTCAGCCATTCGATCAGACGTGCGATCTTGGCGCGCGACTCGGCGGACGACGCAGCCTTGAGGTACTTCTGAACCAGGTGCCCGTGGTTCGGATCGGTGAAGTCTGCGTAAGATGGCAGACATCCGGTCTCTCCGATGCCGCCTGCGATCTCCTGCGTCAGGCGCTTAGTCTCGTATGGCAGCGTGGCAACGTGCACCTTGTTCACGTTCGCCAGCAGAGGGTTGGTCAGCCACGCACCGGACGGGTGCTTCTTACCGAGGACGGCTGCAGCCACTCCGACGGCAAATGTAGTTTCATTGTTGACGTACATCTGCGTCAGCTTCTCATTGAACGCTCGTGTTGACAGGCCATTGGCGCGTGCAATCAAAGCTGCTGCACCGGCCATCACGTCGCCCTGTCCCGCAACGCACCCGCCAATTGCCGAGCGATAGGGACTTATGAAGTTCATCAACACCGAGCCGGTCGCCTTACACTCGCCACAGAGGAATACCCTCTCGTTGGGAACGAAGACGTCTTCAAAGAACAGGTATGCCTGAGTGGTGCCCCCGATTTTGACAGGAACGTCGAAACCTTCCTCCGCTTCACGCGTATCGCTCGGGTGGCGAGCCTCTATGATGGTGAGTCCTTCGACATCCTTGGGAACGACAAAGGACACGGCGAAGTCCTTGTCGGCTTCTTTGTAGTTCGATCCCGGCAGCACAAAAACTTCCTGTGCTGCTGCCGTACCACAGATCATGACCTTGGCACCACGAACTACGATTCCGTTGTCCCTGACGTCCACGATGTGAACGTTCATGTCGGGGTCCTCCTGCTGGGAGGGCGTCAGTGCACGGTCTCCCTTGGCGTCCGTCAGTGCCCCGGAAACGGTGATATCGTTGTCCTGTGCATAGCGCAGCCAGTCTTTGAGGCGCTGGTGGTACTGCGTCTCCTGATCCTGATCAAGATCCCAGGTGGTGGGCCACATGGTGTTCAGGGCTGCATGACCGGCACATCTGCCACCTGTGCAAGTCCCGGTCAGGTGATACGCCTCACGCTTCATCCTGCAGTTCGCAATCATGTCATCGGCAGATTGCAGGACTCCAAGGTAGCGGGATATATGATCGCCGGTAAGATGCGAGGTCGTTGAGAAGATCTCTGAGGTCTTGGGGTCAAGTGCGCCAGCGTATAACTGGGCGTGCCCCTCGACGGTACCTTTGGTGTGAGGATTCGTTGTGACATCTTCTATGAGCTGCCCAAACTTGTACATGTTTGGACGGAGTTTCCGCAGGGCTTCTTTATACTGCACGGGCGTCTTCAGGGCCATGAACCCCTCCTTTTATGTAAGGCCACAATGACGGGCATTTTACCATAGGGTCGATAGACGGCCAATGCGAGGCGCAGCCGGTGGGTACATGGGGACTCGCGGGATGAGGAAAGGAGGCTATCGGGGCGAGAGGACTCGAACCTCCGGCCTCAGCGTCCCGAACGCTGCGCGCTACCAGACTGCGCTACGCCCCGTTTGCCCACGTCATTATAAAGTGCTTCAATACGCACTGCAAACATGAAGTATCTTATGCTCATTATGGATGGTGCGGCTGACCGTCCTCTCCCGTCGCATGGGGACAGGACCTGTCTTGAGCTCAGCCGTACGCCTAGCCTCGACGCTCTTGCGCGTGAGGGATCTGTAGGAATGGTTCGTACCGTGCCGCAGGGCATGGAACCGAGCAGCGCCTGCGCGTGCATGTCGCTGCTCGGTTATGACCCAAGGGTGTACTTCATGGGCCGTGGCTCGATCGAGGCTCGTAGCATGGAGATACCTGTTGGAGCAGGCGAAGCTGTGTTCCGGTGCAACCTGGTGAGTATACGCGATGGACGGATGCACAGCTACAGTTCGGGTTACATAAGCAACGAGGAAGCGCGCGAACTTATTCATGCTCTGGACGAACGCCTTGGCGGTCGAGATGTGTCATTCTATCCGGGTGTCAGCTATCGCCATATATGCCTGGTTCGTGGTCACGAGGACGCACTGAGAGCAACCTGCACTCCTGCTCACGATATTCCCGGTGGAGTGATTGATGAGAATCTTCCGCGTGGAGAAGGCAGTGAGCTCCTTCGAGACCTGATGTTCCGCTCCGCCGATGTGCTGCAGAAGCATCCCATTAATGCACGTCGAATGGAGAGAGGAGAACCTCCTGCGAACATGATCTGGCTCTTCTGGGGGAGCGGGCAGATTCCGCCGCTTCCGCCTTTTCGCGAGACCTATGGGTTGCATGCCGCAATGACGTCGGGAGTTGACCTGTTGCTCGGCCTGGGTAAGATGATGGAGATGCAGACGCTGGACATCCCCGGGGTTACCGGTGATATCGCGAACGACTATGCTGCCCAGATTCAGGGGGCCGTGCAGGCCCTTGAGACGAACGATCTCGTGGTGGTTCATGTTGAGTCTCCGGATGAGGCTGGTCATGACGGCTCTGTGACTGATAAGGTACAAGCGATAGAACAGATCGATGAGCAGATGGTGGCGGTGGTGCGGTCGCTTGGCCACGAAAGAGTACGGATACTGATAGCGCCGGATCATCCCACGCCCATCCATGTGCAGACACACGTCGCCGATCCTGTGCCATTCCTCTTATGGGGTGCTGGCATAGCCGCAAACGGTGCGACCCGGTTCACAGAAGCTGAGGCAGCACGAACGGGCCTTGTTGTGGAAGAGGGCCATGGACTCATGGCAGACCTGACAGCCTGAAAGAGAAACGCATGTCACTGGTAGTGCAGAAATATGGCGGCAGTTCAGTCGCCAACGCAGACAGGATCAGGAATGTTGCGTCGCGAATTGCTCGCGGGCGTGACGCAGGAAATGACACGGTCGTGGTCGTGTCGGCGATGGGAGACACTACAGATGATCTGATCTCCCTGGCCCACCAGCTCGCGGAGCGGCCGGATGAGCGTGAGATGGACGTGCTGCTGTCTACCGGTGAGATCGTATCCAGCACTCTGCTGGCGATGACGCTCAAAGCGATGGGGCATAATGCAGTCAGCCTGACGGGTCTGCAGGCCGGAATTCGCACTGACACGCAATACAGCAGGGCACGAATCACCTCAATCGATCCGGAGCGGATTCTGCAGGAGATCGGCAAAGGCAACGCGGTCATCGTTGCCGGGTTTCAGGGGGTGAATTCCCAGATGGATACGACGACGCTTGGCCGGGGAGGATCTGATACTACTGCAGTGGCACTGGCCATCTGCCTTGGGGCAAGCGTGTGTGAGATCTACACCGATGTGGAGGGGGTGTTCTCTGCTGATCCCCGTATCGTTCCTGAAGCGATGAAAGTTGACACGATTGGTTACGAGGAGATGCTGGAACTCGCAACCTACGGTGCCAGCGTTATGGCGCCACGTGCCGTGGAACTCGGACAGGCTTACGGAGTGCCGATAAGGGTTGCGTCAAGCAGCAGCGACTCTGTTGGCACGCTCATCTGCAAGGAGGGCTCGATGGAATTGCGCAACAAGGTAAGCGGGATCGCTCACGATACGAACGTGGCGAAGATCATGGTGATCGGGGTCCCCGACAAGCCTGGAATTGCACGGGAAGTCTTTGAGCCGCTTGCGCGCGCCAACATCAGTGTGGATACTATCGTCCAGAACGCGGGAATCGATAATATCACCGATATAACGTTTACCGTTGCTCGAACAGATGTGGTCAAGGCGTTGTCCATTGTCGAACCAGTCGGCAGATCCATTGGAGCGGCGAGGGTTACCAGTGATGAATCGCTGAGCAAGGTCAGTATTGTGGGTACAGGGATGCAGAACACCCCCGGGTACGCGGCGCGGATGTTCCGCGCACTTGCCGAAGAGGATATAAATATTCACCTCATCACGACCTCTGAGATACGGATTACCTGTATCATTCAGGAGGAAAGGGTGAAGGATGCGGTTCGTGCATTGCACAAGGCGTTTGAGGTAGAGTTTCGGCAGAAGCAATAAGACCGCAGTGCCGGGTCACCCGGGGGAATCAGGAGAGGAATCCTTTGCAACAGGAAGAAGAACGAACTCGGTTGAGCCGTAAGCTATCGCAGGAGGCCATTGACCTGGCGAGTGAAGGTCGCTGGGAAGAGGCTGTAGCCGCCAACCGCGCCATCATTGAACGGTTTCCCGATGACGTAGCCGCGTGCAACCGTCTTGGCCGAGCTCTCATCGAGCTGGGAAATTTCTCCGAGGCCGAAGAGGCTTATCGCAAGACTCTGGTGATTGATCCCGGGAACAGCATCGCGTCGAAGAATCTTGAGCGCTTGAAAGCGTGGACCGGCGTTGGCCAACTTGAAACCGAGAAGGCGCGTGCACTGGGCCGCGAGTTCTTCGCTTCGAAACAGGGCAAGACGGGGGTTGTGGCGCTGACCAATGTGCAATCGCTGAAACTCATTTCTGATATCGGGATCGGAGGAGAGGCGGTACTGCGGCGTCGAGGGCAGCAGGTCCTGGTGGAGGACGAAAGCGGCGCCGTGCTGGGCGAGCTGGAGCCTAAGCATGGCGTTCGGCTCGCCAAGCTGATGCAGGGGGGAAACAGATACAGCGCCACGATCCTTTCCACTGAAGAAGGCGGCCCGCAACTGCTCGTAAGAGAAGATTACCAGCATCCCGAGATGGTGGGACAGTCCTCGTTTCCTCCGCCACGGGCGGACAGGCTGTACGGTCATCCAGGCAGGGTTTCTCCCGTCGAGACGCCGCCGATCGTGGACGAAGAACGCAAGTCGACTACGATTCGAGGGCTTGGACAGGGCGATACCGACGAGCCGTTCACTGAAGATGAAGACAGGAGTTATCTGGAGGGATTCACATTGGTAGACGAACCACGTAATGGACAGGGGAGCCAAGAGTGACCATAGCGGGTGTTATTAAGCCGATTGATATCGAACAGGAGATGAAACGCTCCTACCTCGATTACGCGATGAGCGTCATCGTATCCCGGGCATTGCCCGACGCACGGGACGGGCTCAAGCCGGTGCAGCGTCGCGTGCTTTTCGCGATGGATGACCTGGGAATGCGACCCAATAGCGCATATAAGAAGAGCGCCCGTCTCGTTGGTGAAGTGCTCGGTAAGTACCATCCCCATGGCGACTCTTCTGTGTATGACGCGATGGTGCGAATGGCTCAGGGTTTCTCTCTGCGGCACCCCCTTGTCGATGGGCAAGGCAATTTTGGGAGCGTAGACAACGATCCTCCTGCAGCGATGCGCTATACAGAGGCTCGATTGGCACCAATCGCCATGGAGATGCTTGTCGATATCGATAAGGACACCGTCGACTTCGTCTCCAACTTCGACGATTCCCTCAAAGAGCCATCCGTTCTGCCGGCGCGGCTTCCCAACCTGCTGGTAAATGGGGCTTCGGGCATAGCAGTCGGCATGGCCACGAATATCCCTCCACACAACCTTGGAGAGGTGTGTGACGCGATCGCGCACTTGATCGAGAACCCTCTTAGCAACAGTGAGGAACTGATGCAGTTCGTCAAGGGACCTGATTTCCCTACGGCAGGCATCATCCTTGGCACGGAAGGTATACGCAGCGCGTACACCACGGGTCGCGGCAGGATCGTGATGCGCGCCCGTGCTGAAGAGATCACGACGAAGAGCGGAAAGCGCCAGATTGTGGTCACAGAAATTCCTTTCCAGGTCAACAAGGCTGCACTCGTTGAACGCATCGCTGTGCTTGCACGCGAGAAGAAGATCACCGGGATTGCTGAAGTCAGGGATGAATCGGACAGGGAAGGCATGCGTATCGTTATCGAGCTGAGAAAGGAAGCACAGCTCGGACGCATCCTGAACAATCTGTATCAGAACACCGCACTGCAGACGACGTACTTCGTCAACATGGTAGCGCTTGTGAACGACAAGCCCCAGACGATTGATCTGCGCGAGGCGCTGACCCACTATGTTGACTTCCGCACAGACGTCATCACGAGAAGAGCGCGCTTCGATCTCGACAAGGCGATGAAGCGGGCGCATATCCTCGAAGGACTGCAGATCGCGATCGACCATCTGGACGAAGTAATTGCCGTGATCCGCGGTTCCGAGACTGTAGAAGCGGCACGCAACAACCTCATTTCGCGCTTCGAGCTGTCTCATGAGCAGGCGCAGGCCATTCTGGACATGCCGCTCCGCAGGCTGGCACAACTGGAGAGAGAGAAGATCGCCGAGGAGTACGCGGAACTGGTCAAGACCATCGCCTACCTCGAGGACCTGCTTGCCAACCCGAAGAAGATACTGCACCTCATCAAAGACGAGGTAATTGATCTCAAGAGCCGGTTTGCTAATCCTCGTCGGACCCAGATATGGGAGCAGGAAGCCACCGAGTTTACTCGTGAGGATCTCATTCCTCACCAGAAGATGATCGTAACCCTCACCGCAGGCGGTTTCGTCAAGCGTCTGCCGGCAACGACCTATAGAGTGCAGCACCGTGGTGGCCGCGGCGTGATGGGCATGGTGGTTCGTGACAGCGATTCGGTGCGGCACATTCTCGCGGCGGACACGCACGACACGATCCTGTTCTTCACCAGTAAGGGCAGGGTGTATAGTGTTAAGTGTTACCAGATACCTGAGGAGTCATCGCGCACGGCCAAGGGGACGGCACTGGTAAACGTGGTTCCTGTCGATCTGCGGGATCACATCACCACGCTGCTCTCCATTCCGAAGTTCGAGCCGAAGAAGTTCCTTGTGATGGCCAGTCGCCGTGGAGCCGTCAAGAAGACGCCGCTCGACGCGTTCTCCTCGATTCGCAAGACAGGCGTGATTGCGATCAACCTGAAGGAGAATGACCATCTTGTCTCTGCGCAGGTTGTTAGCGACAGCGACGAGATGGTATTGGTCAGCCAGAACGGTAATGCCAACCGGTTTCCGGTGGACAGCCTTCGTGTTGCTTCCCGCAGTAGTGGCGGCGTGCGCGGTCTCCGTGTCTCGGACGACGAGCTTGTGGGCATGGATCGCGTTCACATTGATGTGTATCTGCTCACCGTGTCTCAGAAGGGTTATGGAAAGCTCACGCGAGTGGACAGCATACCGGTGCACAGGCGTGGAGGAAAAGGGCTTCGGGTACATCGAATCGGATTCGAGACTGGGAAGCTCGCCGTGGCGAAACTCGTCCCTCCCCAGGGATCACTTGTTCTGCTGTCGTCATCTGGCAATGTGGTCGTTATTCCTATGGAGCAGATCTCGGTGCAGAGCCGGAACGCCCGCGGTGTACACCTGATGGCCCTCGAGAAGAAAGAGACAGTCGTGTCGGTTACCGCAACCGGTGACGTTGAGATTGCAATCGAAGAGTGAATCGGGTTCGCTCTACACAGGCACATGTGATTGGGAGGAACCATCAAATGCAATTGGTATTCGTTCACGGATCGGGCGCTACAGGCGTGGTATGGAAGCACCAGGCCGATTTCTTCAAAGGGGCCGATGCTGTCAACCTTCCTGGACATCTTGCCGAAGGCGAGGCATGCGAGAGCGTAGAGGAGTACGCTGCCTGGCTTCATGAGTATGTACTCTCGAGGGGATACTCGCGCCCGGTGCTGGCAGGGCACTCTCTTGGTGGCGCCATCGTGCTTCAGTATGCGCTGGATTATCCCCAGGATCTCGGCGGCCTTATCCTTGTAGGCACCGGGGCTAAGCTCAGGGTCGCCCCTCACGTGCTCGAAATAATCGAGAAGGGTATCGACGACCCGGATTCATGGCTGAGTGAGTTTGTTGAATCTCAACTGCGAGCCATCCACGACGTAGTGTTCGATACGGTCACACGTGGGGCCGGGATGGAGCCCGGTCTTCGGGAGCGGATTCTCCGGGACGCCGCCGCTGTGGGCGCGCGTGTACAGTTGAATGACTTCCTGTGTTGCGACCGGTTCAATGTGATGGATCGCCTTCATGAAGTGAAGGTTCCGACACTGGTGCTATCCGGCAGCCTCGATGTCTTCACGCCGCCCAAGTACGGTGAGTACCTGGCCGAAGGTATCGATGGTGCCACCTTCGTGGTAATCGAGGGAGGCACGCATCACTTCTTCGCCGAGAAGCCGGAACAGACGAACCGCGCCATCAGCCACTTCCTCAAGTCGATTCAGTAGAGGCGGCACAGCCATCACTGCAATTCTGCAGCCCGCAGGAGTTGCAGCTTGCCTGGCGGCAATCGGGGGTGAAGTCCCCGGTCTCCATCTTGCGCTGTTCTGTGGAAAGATAATCATCCGTTACGCCTGTGCTGATATGCGACCAAGGCAAAGCCGCGTTGTTGCGTGCGGCGAGGTTGCGGTAACTGTCCAATGGCAGGCCGCACGATTCAAATGCAGAAACCCAGTTCTCGTAGGAGAAACGCTCTCCCCACGCATCGAATCTGCTTCCCATTTGCCATGCGCGGAGGATGGCCTGTCCCGTGCGGCGATCACCCCTTGAGAGAGCGGCCTCGACTTGACTGATGCGAGCGTCGGGCCATGACAGCCGTACTCTGTCGTTCCGCAGACCCTTCTGCAGGAGCGAAACCTTGACATCAACCTGCTCGGTGCTGTCCTGCAGATGCCACTGACAGGGAGTGTGTGGCTTTGGCACGAGCAGGGAAACGCTCACATTGACACGCAGTCGCGAGTCAAATCCTGCGATGCGGCGGACGAGCGACGTGATGCCCACCACGTCCTCCTCAGTTTCGGTTGGCAGTCCTATCATGAAATACAGTTTGAGTTTCGTCCACCCTCCCTCTCTGAGGGCTTCCAGCGTGGTGAAGATGTCCTCCTCGGTTACGTTCTTGTTGATGGCCCGCCGCAGCCGTTCCGTACCTGCTTCCGGCGCGAAAGTGAATGAGCTTCCCCTGCGTCCCGGGAGGGCTTCAAGGAGGCGTACGGACCCAGGACCCAGTCGCAGACTGGGAAGAGAGAGCGAGATGTTCCTCCTCTGGCAGAGGGGGTTCAGATCGTCTATCAGGTTCTCCATTTGTGGGTAATCACTACTACTCAGAGAGAGCAGCGATATCTCACCGTAGCCGCAGTTGTTGGCCATCTGCTCACACGCTTCGACGATTTGCCCTCGGGTCCGGGAACGAACCGGCCGGTAGAGCATTCCCGCCTGGCAGAAGCGGCAACCCCTGGTACAACCTCGCTGGATCTCAATGCTGCCGTAGTCATGCACTGCCTCGAGCATTGGAACCACGGGGTGGGCTGGAGGTGGTGGCAGGATCTGTACCGTTCTACGTGATACGACGCGTGGCGCGTCGCCGTCTTGTTCCATGAAGAGAAATGTGTTTTCAGTGTCGTACCTTGGCTCGTAGAGCGATGGCACATACACGCCCTGCAGTCGGCTGGCGGCCTTCAAGAGATGGCCACGGTCTCCCCTGTGTGCTCGAATGGTTTCCACCAGTTCCTCGAGTCCCTCCTCTGCTTCTCCGACGAAGAAGAGGTCGATGAAATCCGCCATGGGCTCCGGATTCGCTGCACAGCTGCCACCGGCGATGATGAGTGGATGGTGAACCGTGCGCTCACGACGCAGCAGCGGCACGCCTCCAAGGTCCAGAACGGTCAGTACGTTCGTGTAGGTAAGCTCATATCCGAGAGAGAAGCCGATGACGTCGAAATCCGAGAGCCGCTGTCTGGTCTCGATAGAGAATAGAGCGTGCCCCCTCTCTCTCAGAGCCTGTTCCATGTCCGGCCAGGGAGTAAATACTCGCTCTGCCACGACGTCGGGTGATGAGTTGAGCTTCTCGTATAGAATGTGCAGCGCCAGGTTGGACATGCCCACCTCGTACGTGTCCGGATAGCACAGGGCGAAGCGGAGTGCAGTGGTGTCCCAGGACTTCACCACGGAGTTCCACTCGCTCCCGGTGTACCTGGCTGGGCGGGAGACCTGGTGAAAGATTGCTTCGGGAATGCTCACAACTTGTCGTTGCATTATAGTGGTTGTGCCCATGACGCTCAATTCGTTCTGTCATGGTGCTTCGCTCGTTGACCGCGGCCACTTCGCGTCCTAGAATAGTTGTCTGCCTATGAAAGCGTTGCTGCAGCGAGTAATCTCCGGCTCCGTCTCAGTGGAAGGTTCTGTAGTAGGGCGCATCGAGCGCGGCCTGGTGGTACTGCTGGGCGTCGGCAGGGACGACACGGACGAGGATGTAACGTACCTTGCCCGGCGGGTTGCCGAGCTTCGGGTCTTTCCTCGCGAGAACCTCGAGTTTGACCTCTCTGTACAGGACATAGCAGGCGGCGTGCTGGTAGTCAGTCAGTTCACCCTCATGGCGGACACACGAAAGGGGCGACGCCCCGGGTTCAGTGATGCTGCTCCTCCGGAAGAGGCCCGTTCTCTCTACGAGCGATTTGTACAGGAGCTCCGAGATTTGGGATTAACCGTGGCCACCGGCAATTTCCAGCAACACATGCACGTGGAGATCATTAACGACGGGCCGGTCACTATACTCCTGGAGAGTCGCAGGACCTAGCCTCTTCGCCCGTTGTCTCCATCAGGCGCGTGTCTGAGAACGGCTCGACAGACACTACTGCAATCAGAAGGGGATAATCAAGAGCTGAGGCGCATGAGTCTGGCTGGGATCACTGCTGCCGATTGATATCTTCGGTCCGTAATCTGTTCTTTCGGACCGTTCGCGCTTCCCGGCCGCATGTCTCTTCTGGTGTGTGGAATGTCGTGGCAGTCTCCACAATAGACTCCATTCTGCTCACCCTGTTTCCTGTGTGGGCGCGCGACATCTACCGGGGCTTCATTGATCGAGGTGCGAGCGAATACAAAGAGCTTCGTGTCGGTCAGTGGGTGATCCCGATCATGGCCCTCATTGCGATGCTCTTTGCGTGGCAGGCGTCGCTCAGGACAGGACTCGACTTCATGATCGCGCCGCTCTCGGCCGCCGCATCCGCCGGACTCCTGATGGTGGTGCCGAGCATTTTCGGCGCGTTCTTCTGGAGACGGGCAACCGCCCCTGCTTCAATATCGAGTATTGTGACAGGAGCCGTCGTTGTCCTGGTACTTCAGGTCACCGGGGCAAGGCCGCTCGGCTGGTGGCCCGGAGTCTGGGGCCTGATTGTCTGTACCGCTATATTCGTGCTGGTGAGCCTGATGACACATGCGCCACGCGACAAGGCGGATGAGTTCATTGGATACCTGTCCGAGAAGCTTTCGTCGGGCCGGTACGTCTGAAACTGGAACTCAGCGGACGAACTAGTTGCCCGGCTGTCGGCCAACCACGCTCATCTTGGCCATTCGCAGGAGCGCACCCGATTCGGTCTTGAGAACCACCGACGTATCGTCTATTGTTTCGACCACGCCGTAAATGCCACCACTGGTAACCACCCTCGAACCCTTCTTCAGGCTCAGCAGGAGCTCTTCCTGTTCCTTCTGCCGCTTCCGTTGCGGCCGAATGGTGAAGAAGTACATCGCTGCGAACATCAGGACGAAGAAGAACAGAAGCGGCAGGAGACCGAGAAATTGTTCATCCATGATAAGGGAACCCTCCTTTTTCCGAAATACTATTGTAGACGACTTGGCCCTGCAATGCCCAGGGACCCGTCTTCGTGATTTCCACGGTGACAAGGTGGCCAAGACAATCACTGTTGCTCTCGAAGAAGACGAGCTTGTGCGTTCGGGTTCTCCCGAACCACCGTCCCTTCTTCTTGCCCTCTACGAGAACCTCGTACTGCCCCTGCACGTAGGTGGCGTTAATCTCGGAGGCGATCCTCGCCTGCAATTCTTCGATCCGGTGCAGCCTGTCCTTCTTCGCCTGCTGAGGAACCGAGTCGCTGTACTTCCGCGCAGCAATCGTCTCCGGTCGCGGTGAGTAGGCCGCCACGTGGACTACATCGAAGCGGATCTGGTCGAGCAGTGAAAACGTGGACTCGAACTGCTCATCAGTCTCTCCGGGGAAGCCGACGATAATGTCGGTAGCTATCGATATGCGCGGCATGGCGTCCCGTATGCGGGCTACCAGTCGCACGAAGTCGTCGACTGCGTAGCCACGAGCCATAGCCCGCAGGATATCGTTGTCTCCGGACTGTAGCGCGAGGTCGAGGTGCTCGCATACTTTGCCCAGGCGCGCCATGGTGCTGATGAGCTTGTCGGTCATGTCCTTGGGATGATTTGTGAGGAAGCGGATTCGCTGTAACCCCTCTATGGGTTCCAGACGTTCGAGCAGGTCGGCAAGGTCGGGCCTGTCCGGGAGGTCGTGACCGTACGAATCCACGTTCTGTCCGAGAAGAACAACCTCTCGAGTCCCTTTGGCGACGAGACAGCGTATCTCCCCCTCCACCTCAGCAGGTGTACGGCTGATCTCGCGTCCCCTGGTATAGGGTACGATGCAGTAGGTGCAGAAGTTGTTGCATCCGTGGATGATGGGAACGTAAGCAGACACCCCGGCAGTCGACTCGGCTGCTCCTGCGCATGTCGATGTGTCCGGTAGATGAGTCCCGATGGGCGGTGTACGCTGTTGGAGAAGCCAGTCTTCCAGGACTCCATACTCCCCGGAGCCAAAGAACAGGTCTACGTGCGGAAAACGGCTCCTGAGCTCGTTGCCATCCCGAGCCGTGAAGCACCCGGTAACTGCTATCTTCATGCGGGGACGTTCTTTCTTCATGCCCGCGAGCAACCCCAGGGTGCCCAGGATTCGGTCCTCGGCGCTCTGCCGCACGACGCATGTGTTCAGCACCACGAGATCGGCCGAATCCAGCTGCGGTTCATGCGCGTAGCCCGCGGAAGCGAAAACACCGGCTATTCGGCGAGATTCCGCCTGGTTCATCTGACATCCGATTGTCCAGAGGTGATAGTGCAGCATGAGTGGCTCTATTCCTAAGGGAGAACATTATAGTATAGTATAAACTGGTGTCGGGCAAACCCATTGAGGTCGATGATTCACGCAAGCAGCACCGCCAGCGGCTGCGCGAGCGGTTCGCCAAAGATGGGCTGTCGGGCTTCCACAACTACGAGGTCATAGAGCTGCTGCTCACGCTGGTCAAGGAACAGCGCGACTGCAAGACTGAAGGCAAGGAAGCCATCAAGCGGTTCGGCAGTGTCAGAGGGGTGCTCGACGCATCTCCCGAGGAACTCAGGCAGGTCCGGGGTATCGGTGATATGAGCGTGTTCGTCATTAAGCTGGCACGCGCTCTGGCCGAATTGTATTACGGAGAGCGCATGTGGCGAGGCGAGTCGCATCTGAGCAACTCGCAGGCGGTTGTCGACTACCTGAAGGTGGCGATGGGAGCGCTGGACCGGGAGACGTTCCGTGTCGTGTATCTGGATGCCCAGCACAGACCCAAAGGCGTGGAGACTCTCTTCGAGGGGACGCTGACGTCCAGCGTGGTATATCCGCGCGAGGTTTTCCGAAAGGCGCTCGAGCGCAATGCCCATGCCGTGATTCTCGCGCATAACCACCCTTCGGGAAGCATCGATCCCAGCGAGCATGACAGGCAGATCACCCGCGAGATGATAACCGCCTCCGCCCTTATTGATGTGGGCGTACTGGATCACATAATAGTGGGAGCCAACTCGCACTTCAGCTTTGCCGACCGCGGCCTGATCCGGGAATACAGATTGCAGGCCAGCGATTTCCATCAGCGGCTCCGGGGTCAGTCCTGATGGGCGGGCGTCGCAGGGCGAGGCGATCAACCCCTGTCGAAATACGGGCTCTTTCCCGAGACGGACAAAGGGATCCCCATCACGATGTCGGCCTCGAGCCATTTGAGCTTCGCCGCCGCGACTCCCATTGTGTACATCATGCGGTTGTCTACATTGTTCTCAGCCGCAACCTTGACGGCTGAGCCGAGCGCGACTCCGAGATCGATAGAGGCGATTGCGCACACTGGCCCCGGAAAATCCTGAGAGGCATCCCGCTTCTCTCGAGCCTTGAGCAGATTCTCGCATGTCCTGAACCCGCACGCCCCACAGTCGAATGGATTCTCCGGCTTCTTTGGAACTCCGCGTATCCCTATCAGCACCGCGCAGTGAGAGGCGCGTACATTTCCAGCATCGCGCTTCAGCCCGTTCGCGATGATCTCAGGCCGACCCGGTGCCGTGTCTTCCATCGCGCGGGCCAGGATTTCGAGATCCTCTCCATCAATGATCATGGTCCGTATCTCATCGACACCCCTTGCCTTGGGAGCGGTTCTTGCTGCCGCGATCATGAGGTTGGCGACAGTTCTCATTGCATCCTGTTCGGCTGTTTGTGACTCAATCCTTGCCATCCTGATCCTCCCATTCAGCTATGCGGTTGATACCAACTGTCCACAGCAGTCAGGCTATAGGCCAGCTATTGTAAGACAGTCACCATAGTTCGTCTAATCAACTCTTCCTGCTCCCCGTCAGCGATGATACAATTGACCATGAACATGAGTGCACGAAGGGATTCTCGACATAGCGCGGTCAGAGTCGGGCGGATGTTCGCCCTGTTGTGCGTTTTGGTGCTTGCTGCGGGGTTCTTCATCGCATGCGACACCACGCCGTATGCTCAAACCATTCGCATTACTGCGGAGCCGATGAACGTCGATGGCTTGTTCGCCAGGATTGAATACCTGAAGGACGGCAAGGTCGAAAACTCAGTACACCTCGTCGATGGTGACGGCGACGGTGTAATCGATGGAAAGTCCGGTCCGAGATCTCAAGGGAACTGGCCGGTCGGATGGCTCTGGTTCGATCAGATGTACCAGGATACGGTAGTCGGAGAGACGGAGATCTCCTTCGACGGCCAGAAAGTGACAATAACGGCGGAGAGCACATACGAGTTCGTTGTGGGCGAATACGAGGTTCGTTCCGGCTCTAAACCGTAACACACTGCCACAGATCGTGGAGGACGCGAATGTCTGCAGATTGTATCTTCTGTCGGATTATCACAGGTGACGTGCCCAGCGATTTGGTATATACGGATGAGGAGATGGTCGCATTTCGCGACATCAACCCTGTGGCTTCAACCCATATTCTTGTGGTCCCTCGAGAGCACATAGAGTCGGTACCGCACCTGCAACCCGGTCATGAGGGACTGGTTGGCCGAATGGTCATGAGGGCGCGGGCGCTCGCAGAGGACGAAGACCTTGCATCCCGCGGTTATCGACTGGTGGTAAACAGCGGCCCCGAGGGGGGGCAGATGGTTCCCCACCTCCACCTGCACCTTATCGGGGGCAGAAGGCTGAAAGACCAGATGGGTTAGAGTTGCAGCAGCCGACTCTCGATCATGTCGATACTCGAATCCGGGGTCGATGCTCCCGCAGTGAGGCCAACACAGCGTTTTCCCTTGAACAGAGCAACTTGTATTTCGGAGGGCGATTCCACCAGGTGCGTTTCAACAATTGCGGCGCATGATTCAGCCAGGCGTCGAGTGTTGGCGCTGTTTCGTCCGCCAATCACTATCATTGCATCCACCTCTCGGGCCAATTCCGCTGCAGCCGCCTGTCGACGGCGTGTAGCATCGCACAGGGTGTTCACTGCGCGAACCTCTCTCCCGCTTGCCAGCACCTCGACTGTCGCGCTTTGTACGAACGATGTGAAGTCCTCGATGCGCTGAGTGGTCTGCGAGACGATGCCCACGCGTGCTCCGAGAAACAGAGCGTCCCGGTCCCCCAGCGATGGCAGATCGAGCGTGGCAATACCCCTGGAACCACTCCAGCCAAGCAGGCCGCGTACCTCTGAGTGATTCGCATCGCCAAAGATGACAATTGTCAATCCCTCCTTCGCCATGTCTGCTACCACTCTTTGGGCATGGGCGACTATCGGACAGGTGGTATCGATAACGGTGATGCCCCGTTCGGAGAACTCCCGCACTGTGTGGGGAGGCACTCCGTGTGCGGACACCACCACGGCTGAACCCGTCACTTCTTCCGGGGTGCTTACCGCTGTGATGTCTTGTGCCGCGAGTTCGGCGAGCAGTATGTGGTTATGCGCCAGGGGCCCCAGCGTCTGCAGTGATCCGTGGTCAGGTACGGCTTCGCGGACCATATCCACCGCTCTTCGGACGCCGTAGCAGAGGCCGAGCTCTCGTGCCCTCTCAACCCGCATAGTGTCCTCTTCGTTCCGGTGGCAGCATTTCGGCGATTTGGAACATGATGGTGGTTGTCAGCCGGCCGGTTTCGGAGCGGCTCATCCGGCCCTCCCTGGCCTCCAGGCAGAATGGGTCTCCGATGGATATTGTCACCTTTGGGCGGCGCAGCCACCACCACTTCCCCCGGATCTGTTCGGTGCCCTGTATCACCACCGGGATCATCGGGGCCCCGGTGTGACTGGCGAGCATTGCTGCCCCCGGCTTGCCCTGCAGCAGTATCCCGGAGCGAGACCTCCTGCCCTCCGGAAACAGTCCCAGAACCTGCCCTCGGCAGAGGGAATTCTCCGCCTGACGCATGACGTCGCGCTTCTGCTGCAACTCCCCGGCGCGTGCCACAGGCAGCATTCCGGCGTCGCGCAGGAGTCGCCCGATATACGGATAGCGAAACAGCTCCTCCTTTGCCATGAAAGACACCTTTCGTGGAAAGGCGAGCACCAGTAGCAGAGGGTCTGCAAGATGCACGTGATTTGCGACCAGCAACAGAGGTCCTTCGGAAGGTACTCGCTCCGTGCCGCACACGCTCCAGCGCAACAGTATGCGGCACAGCAGTCTGACTACGGCTATTGCGAATCGGACGTTCAAGTTCACGCGTAGGCTTCCCGCAGATGGGGGACTTGCCCGAACAGGCTCAGCAGGAGCTTCGGCGCTCGTGGACGAGGGCGAGTATGTTGTCGACGACTTCTTCAAGGCTGAGTCCATCCGTATCAATCACCACCGCATCGTCAGCAGGTCGCAAAGGCGACACCGCCCTTGTGATGTCATTGTGGTCCCTCTGTTCCAGTTCGGCAAGAACGGAGTCAAATGACGCGTCTGCTCCGCGCTCCACCAGTTCAGTGTAACGTCTTTTCGCGCGTTCGGCGACCGATGCGCTGAGGAACACTTTGAGGTCCGCATCGGGCAGCACGATTGTGCCGATGTCGCGCCCGGCCATAACGAGGCACATCTCGGTTGCCATGCGTCTCTGCTCCGAGACCATTCGCTCGCGTACCTGCGGGATCTTAGCGATCAGGGCCACGTTTCGTTCAACTTCCGGGGCACTGATGTAATCGGAGACTTCTTCACCGTTAACCATGACGGCGAGACGGGGTCCTCCTGCGGGAACGAACTCGAACCTGGTGTTGTGCGCGAGGGCGATGAGCGCATCAACGTTGACTGGCGTGAGACCTACCGAGAGCGCCTTCCATGTGAAGGTGCGATAAATAACACCGGTATCGAAGAAGTGAAAACTCAACTTCTCCGCCAGTAGCAGGCCGACACTGCTCTTACCGACTGCTACGGGTCCGTCTATGGTTATCAGCCGCAGGTTCAAGCTGAGAACAGAGTATAACAGAACGCACTTCGTCCTCACCGCTGCCCCGGCGATGTGGTATAGTGGTCGCGCCGCTCGTGGCAGGCGGCGCTGTGTTCGTGGCGCCAAGCTGCCGATGAGCCCGGCTACAGCAAATACTGCGCTCTCAGGAATCAACGAACCCGAGGTAGTGGATTCCGAAGCACGCAGCCGAGGAGGTACGCCCCCATGACGCGGAAATTCACGAAAGAGGAGCTGCTGGCGAAGGCGAACAAACCGTCAGCGGATGCCATGAAGCTGCACGGGTTCTACCGCGGCAAGATGCAGACAGTGCCCCGATGTCATATCCGCAGCTACTCAGATTTCTCCAGCTACTACAGTCCTGGAGTCGCTGCCCCCTGTCGTGCCATTGAAGAGGATGAATCCAGGGTAAATGAGTTTACGGGTCGTTGGAATACCATAGCAGTCGTCAGCGATGGCACTCGTGTGCTTGGGCTGGGGGATATCGGTCCGAAGGCCGGGTATCCCGTGATGGAAGGTAAGGCTATGTTATTCAAACACCTTGGTGGCGTCGATGCCGTGCCCATCTGTCTGGGTACGAAGGATGCCGACGAGATTATCCAGGCGGTGAAGTGGCTCCAGCCCTCGTTTGCCGCCATAAATCTTGAGGACATCTCCAGCCCGAAGTGCTTTCGTATTCTGGATGAGCTCAGGGCGGAGGCAGAGATTCCCATCTTCCACGATGATCAACAGGGAACCGCCACGGTTATCCTGTCGGGACTCATAAATGCGCTGAAGATAGTCGGCAAGGATATGGATAAGGTTCACATTGTTCTCAATGGGGCCGGAGCGGCTAATGTGGCATGTGCCCGGCTCATGTTCTCGATGGGCGCCGATCCGGAGACCACGATGGTGGTCGATAGCAAAGGGATTCTGCATCCGGGGCGCACTGACATTGAACAGGAGAAGGAACTCTACGCTCATAAGTGGAACCTGTGCCGGTCCACCAACGCGGAACGCAGGACTGGTGACCTGGGCGAAGCTCTGAAGGGGGCCGATGTGCTCATATCCCTCGCACGCTCGGGTCCCGACGTCATTTCGCAGCGTGAAGTTGCGGGCATGTCCAGCGATGCTATCTGTTTTGTATGCGCCAATCCAATTCCTGAGATATGGCCGTGGGAGGCGAAGGAAGCCGGCGCACGGATCGTGGCTACAGGCCGCTCCGACTTCCCCAACCAGGTGAATAATTCGACCGTCTTCCCCGCCCTGTTTCGGGGGGTGCTTGACGTCCAGGCAACCACGATTACTGACGAGATGTGTCTTGCAGCGGCGCAGGCACTCGCAGAATATGCCGAGGAACGTGGTATCAACGACGAGTATATCTCTCCGACCATGGAGGAACCGGAAGCATTTATCAGGGAGGCAGTTGCTGTGGGTTTGAAGGCCCAGGAACAGGGAGTCGCGGCGTCCATGGTTACTCAAGATCAGCTGCTTGCGGCTGCGAGGCATATGATCGATGGTTCCCGGAAGTCTCATGATGCCCTTGTAAATGCAGGAGTGATTCAGCCAGCTCCTGACCTTGAGTAGCCCTGTTGATCATGGCTTGTTGGCGACTTTGCAAGCTGGGCTGCAAGGCAGGGCAGCGCGCCGCCGAATCGGTCGACACACGGAGTGAGCAACTGTGCGAGAATTGCATGTAGCGAAACTGACGAGCACCATCTCCCTCCTGTTTCAGGAAGCCTGTCACAGGCTGCCAAATGACGTCGTTGACGCGTTGCGGAGTGCACGCGACAGGGAGGAATCCGGCGCGTCCCGCGATATTCTGGACAAACTCCTCGAGAACGCCGAACTCGCGCCGCGTGAGATGATTCCCCTGTGCCAGGATACCGGCCTCGCGGTTGTGTTCATCGAGCTTGGACAGGACGTTCACCTGGTGGGGGGAGATCTGCGCGATGCCGTTGATGAAGGAGTGAGACAGGGCTACGCGGAAGGTTACCTGCGCACTTCGGTGGTCTGTCGGCCGTTTACCGCCAGGGTGAATACTGGCGATAACACGCCCTCGGACATTTGGGTCGAGATAGTCTCCGGTGAGTCGGTGAAGATCTCTGTGCTTCCCAAGGGAGCCGGTTCGGAGAACATGAGCCGGCTCATGGTCCTGACTCCGGCGATGGGGAGAGAGGGGGTCATCGACTACGTAGCATCCGTGGTGGATGAGGCGGGCGGTAATCCATGCCCTCCGCTGATTGTTGGCGTTGGCATAGGGGGAACAACTGAGAAGACCATGATGATGGCGAAGAAGGCGTTGCTCCGGCCGGTGGGACAACCGAGCGCCGACGAAGAGAACGCAGCCCTTGAGAGAGATATACTTGAGCGTATCAACGGGCTGGGAGTTGGAACGCTGGGCTATGGCGGGACGGTAACTGCCCTGGCAATCCACGTGGAGTCGTTTCCCTGCCACATCGCCAGCCTCCCTGTTGCGGTTAATCTGCAGTGTCACAGCGCGCGCCGGGGTGTTGCGGTCATTTGACGAAGGCGGAGAGAATGGAACAGGCCAGACGCATAACCTTACCGTTTACTGATGAGATTGTTCGTGGGCTCCGCGCAGGAGATCGCCTGCTGCTTTCCGGCACGCTCTACGTGGCCCGCGATGCGGCTCACAAGCGGATGTTCGAGGCACTGGACAGGGGGGATCCCCTGCCTTTCGACATTTCCGGCGCCACTATCTACTTCATGGGCCCGAGCCCGGCGCGGCCGGGAAGGCCAATGGGTGCGGGAGGCCCCACCACCGCGAGCCGCATGGATCCCTATTCGCCGCGTCTTGTTGCACTGGGGCTCAAGGCGATGATTGGCAAGGGCACCAGGTCCGCGGCGGTCCGTGAGGCATTGCGCGAACATAATGCCGTGTTTCTCGGAGGGATCGGAGGTGCCGGAGCGCTTCTATCGAAGTCGGTGGAGAGCTCTGAAGTTGTCGCCTATGACGATCTGGGCCCGGAAGCGCTGCGCCGTCTCACAGTGAAGGATCTTCCGGTGACGGTGATTGATGATGCGACCGGGCGTGACCTATATGAGGAAGGTCGAGCGCGCTACCGCACAATTGGCCGCGCCCACACTCACTAGCAGACTTCCCGGGATGAGAGCACACGGTTCGCAGTTGCTCCTATCTCCGCTGGGTTCTCGACGACGACAGCCCCTGCCGACTCCAAAGCGGCCATCTTCTCGCGCGCTCTGCCTGATTGACCCTCGATGATCGCTCCGGCGTGACCCATACGGCGACCGGCGGGCGCGCTCGCACCTGCGACGAATGCAATCACGGGCTTGCTCATGGTCTCGATATATGCCGCGGCTTCCTGCTCCATCGAACCCCCTATCTCCCCGACGAGTATCACTGCGTGTGTGTCATCATCGGCCTCAAAGCGTCTCAGAATCCGGGCGAAGTCCGTGCCGGGGAGAGGATCGCCACCGATACCGACGCATGTCGACTGGCCGATGCCCTCAGACGTCAGTTGTGCAACCACCTCGTAGGTAAGTGTGCCGCTGCGTGAGACCACACCGATGTTACCCGGCATATGAATCGCCGCAGGCATTATTCCGACCTTGCAGCGTGCAGGAGGAGATATGATGCCAGGACAGTTCGGCCCGATCACCGTCACGTCCGTGCCCTGTAGATACCGGTGCCAGGTAATCGCATCCATCGTCGGAATGAATTCGGTGATGCAGACGACGAGTGGTATTCCCGCGTCGACGGCCTCAATTATCGCGTCCGAAGCGAACTGCGCTGGCACGAAGATGATGCTGGCTGTCGCCCCGGTCTCTCTCTTCGCCTCCTCCACGCTCTCAAAGACCGGAGTCCTCTCCTCCCACAGGGAGCCGCCCTTCCCGGGAGTTACGCCTGCGACTACCTCGGTCCCGTATTCGATGCAACGGAGCGTGTGGAAGGTCGCTTCGTTGCCCGTAATTCCTTGCACGACAACTCTGGTGCGATCATCCACCAAGATCATGAGGCAGCCCCTCTCTTCTTTCCGGTCATACCACTCGCAGCTACCGCAAGCCGTCCGGCGCGGCCAAGTTCGGTCTCAAGCATCACTGTCATGGGTCCGGAATTGAGCATATCTCGCGCCTTCGCGTCGTTGGTGCCTTGCAGGCGAACCACGATCGGGATCGCAGGATGTCGGTCCTCCAGCACTCGCAGGAGCGCCTTTGCCACGACATCGCATCGAAGGATTCCTCCGAAGATATTTATCCATGCCACCTTCACATCACGGTCATCCAGCAGCAGTTCGATCGCCTGGCGAATCCTGAGTTCATCCGCTGCTCCGCCCACGTCAAGGAAGTTGGCGGGCCGGCCGCCGAGCAGCGTGACCAGATCCATGGTCGCCATCGCAAGCCCGGCGCCGTTTACGAGGCAGCCAATCGAGCCGTCCAGCTTGACGTAGCTGAACCCCGCCTGCGCAGCGCGCTGTTCCAGCGGATCCTCCTGGGATATGTCTGCGAGCGCCGCGATCTCCGGCTGCCGATACAGAGCGTTGTCATCGATCGAGACCTTTGCGTCGAGTGCGATGAGTCCCCTGTCTTCCGTCACAACCATCGGGTTGATCTCGATGAGGCTGCAATCCTTCTCGACGAAGAGCCGATAGAGTGCCCGCATGATTCGTGCTGACTGAACGGCGAGTTGGCCGCTGAGTCCCAGTGCCCGAGCCAGTACCCTTGCCTGATACGGGAGCAGCCCGGTGAGAGGGTCGACAGCCACGGACACGATCTCATCAGGGTGTGTTCCGGCCAGTTCCTCGATGTCCATTCCCCCACGCGCGCTCGCCATGAAGACGATTCTCTTTCGCGACGGTTCCACAAGCAGACCGAGATACAGTTCGCGGTCCGGAATCACTTGTTCTTCAATAAGAACAAGATTTACCGGAAGTCCCTGTGGGCCCGATTGCCCAGTTACAAGCGAGTTTCCGAGGAGCCGTGCCGCGGCGTGTCCGGCTTCTTCGGGACAATCCGTGGCAATGATCCCGCCCGCCTTGCCTCTGCCTCCAGAGAGTATCTGCGCCTTCAGGATCGACTTACCTCCCCGTATCCTGGCTGCCTCAAGAGCTTCCTGCTGGTTCGCCGCAATGTGGCCCTCGGGGACGGGAATGCCGTACTGGGACAGCACCTGCTTCGCCTGGTATTCGTGAAGCTTCATCTTGTGTAATCCAACCGGCTCGAGGGAGGTGTCACTTGAAGGGTGGGTTAGCGTTTGTGGCGGAGGGAGTGGGATTCGAACCCACGTTCGCTTGCGCGAAAACGGTTTTCAAGACCGTCGCCATCAACCGCTCGGCCATCCCTCCGCAGCCACGAAAGTATATCACTCGTCCGGACGTTGGCACGGAAATGTCTCGCCAGGCCAGTCTGTCGCGTCCTCCTGCAATTTGTCCCAACCTGTAACACGTTGACAGGTTCGTGGGCGGCTCCTAGAATGCATGCGGTGTTCGAAAGGGAAGGTTGATGGATACATCTCAGAAGTCCCGAAAGCAGCGATTCCGCCGCCCCCTATTGACCTCTGGTGTTGCAGTCTGGCCTAAGGACGGGTGGGATCATCGGCGCCATGCCTTGTCATGAGGTGGCCTGCCGAATGATATCTGCCGATCTGTGTCGCCCTCTGCCGGACGAGTAGGATTACGATCGCCAGTATCACTGACAGGAGGTATGGTTTTGATCATTGAACAGGAAGTATTCGGCTACGCCGACGAGATTGGTCCCGAGAAGATCGTCTATTTTCACGATCCGCGGACGCAGCTGAAGGCAATCCTGGTCGTGGACAACACCGCCCTCGGCCCGGCAGTCGGAGGCGTTCGGATGGCTCCTAACGTGACCACAGGAGAAGTCTTTCGTCTGGCACGTGCAATGACCTTGAAGAATGCGGCTGCGGGCATCCCCTTCGGAGGCGCCAAGTCCGCGCTCCTGGCGGAGGCAGATGTGGTCGACAGGGATGAAATGCTGAAGGTCTACGCGCGAGTATTGCGAAATCAGGTCGACTACATTCCGGGTCCGGATATGGGTACTGATGAACACTGTATGGCCGTCATGCACTGCGAAATTGGTCGCGCAGCCGGATTGCCTGCGGAGCTTGGGGGAATTCCCCTGGATGAGATCGGGATTACCGGCTATGGAGCGGCAGAGGCGGCCGAAGTCGCAGCCCGTTTCATCAACAGGGACTTGCGAGGGGCGCGTGTGGCGATCGAGGGATTCGGAGCGGTCGGACAGGCCTGCTTCCGCGCTCTGGTGGACAAGGGCGCGCGCGTTGTCGCTGTCTCCGATATTCATGGTGGCGTGTATGACCCCGAGGGACTCGAGTTCGAGTCGCTGGTTACGCGCGACCCGGTGACCGCAAAGCCTAACAAGCTTTGGAACCGCAGGTTCGAGAAGGGAGAGCGTATTGCGTGTGCCGACCTGTTCTCGCTTGACGTTGACGTGATAATCCCGGGTGCCAGGCCGGACGTCATCACCATGGAGAACGTGGGCAACGTGAAAGCCTGGCTGGTTGTCGAAGCCGCGAATATTCCCGTCAGCATCGAAGCCGAGATCTGGCTTGCGGATCATGGTGTTCTGGTCATCCCCGATTTCATTGCCAATGCCGGTGGCGTTATTGCCATCTCCGTGGAACTGCGCAAGGGTAGCGTCGAAGAGGCTTTCGAGGTGGCGGGACAACAGATTCGGACCAATGTCCAGAAGGTACTCGAGATAGCGAGAGACGAGAACGTTCTGCCGAGGGTGGCGGCAGAAACCATGGCGCGGCGTCGTGTCCTGAATGCCATGAGGGGCGACAGGGTAGACTGATCCAGCCCGCAGGAGCCGATTATCTCGGAGTTCGAGTTGTTAGATAATTCGCTCTCGCGAAAGAGCCCGCCCGATGATGGTAGAATGGCACAGGCATGACCTCCCATCTGTTTCGCCTCGTCGATGCCAACGTGAATCGTGCCTCTGAGGGCCTCAGGGTTCTCGAGGATGTCGCGCGGTTCGCTTTGGATGATGATGGCATGGCACGCGAATTGAGAGCGATGCGCCACGATCTCGCACTCATCACTTCACAGTTCGGACTCAAATTACTATCGGCACGGGATTCCGTCAGGGACGTTGGCAGGGAATCCGGGATGCGGGCCCAGGGTGATAGAACGTTGCTCTCCACAGTGCGTGCGAATGCCAAGCGGGCGGAGGAATCCCTGCGCGTGCTTGAAGAGATTGGACGACTCGTTGACTTCGAGAGACACATCAACTCGGCTCGTGTTGAGGGATTGCGATATTCGCTGTATGACCTTGAGAAGCGACTCTCCGGCGGCGTCTCTCGTGCGGATTCCGTCTCCAGGATTCGTGGTTTGTATGTAGTTGTCGACAGGCAGGCAGTAGGCGAGCGTTCACTTGTGGAAGTGGCTTCCGAGGCGATAGAGGGCGGGGCCGCGGTGATTCAGCATCGCGACAAGGTAAGTGACAAGGTGGAAGTGTATCGTGAGGCCGAGGCCTTGAGCTCGCTGTGCGTCGAGAGAGGGGCCCTGTTTGTTGTGAACGACTATGCCGATATTGCCATGGCTGTGGGCGCCGCGGGACTGCATGTGGGGCAGAGAGATCTTCCACTTGCGGTATTGAGGAGGATGCTGCCAGTCGAGACTATCATAGGGGTATCCTGCGAGAGCGAAGAAGATGCACAGAGGGCGGTAGAGGAAGGAGCGGACTATCTTGCGATTGGTGCACTCTTCCCCACTACACAGAAAAGCGATCATGTCCTGGTCGGCTTGAACCTGCTTTCCTCGGTGTGCGGAAGGGTTGGCAGCACACCTGTTGTAGCCATTGGCGGAATAGGTGCAGAGAATGTGGCTGCTGCGGTCAGCGCAGGAGCCGACGCGATTGCCGTGATCAGTGCCGTGATCATGCAGCCTGACATACGGGTTGCTGCGAGGATGCTTCTGGACGCGATTCAGAGTGCAGAGGAGGCCAGGAAACTGTGAATACGAAAGAACAACTCGACGCGATCTCGTCAGCGGCTCACGGGTACTTCTCAGCGCAGAACCAGGCGCGCGAGAAGGCATTGCCGCTTTGCCGACAGATGATTCAAA
The DNA here is from genome assembly GCA_003552125.1 of Dehalococcoidia bacterium. Lineage (GTDB taxonomy): Bacteria > Chloroflexota > Dehalococcoidia > GIF9 > AB-539-J10 > SKVJ01. The sequence goes on from PUON01000027.1 coordinate 35,329, forward strand.
ACAGCGGAAACGCGATTCGTTCGGCTCACAGACAGAACACTGAAGCAGCGCGACAGCTTCTCGACGCCAATCGGTCGCTCAATGAAGAGCTGCTCACTGCCGTGTCGGACAGCGACGAGATGCGTCAGGCAGGTTTCATCCATGACGCTCAGAAAGAATACGCTGAAGCATGCCTTACCTTCGCGCTGATTCAGGGGGCCTCCCTTCCCGAGGCTCGCGATCTTGGGGTATCGATGCCTGCGTACCTCAATGGCCTTGGAGAAACGGTTGGCGAACTGCGCCGGTTTATTCTGGACAGTCTGCGGCGCGGCGATACCACACGGTGTGAATCGCTCTTGGATGCTATGGATGACATCTATGGAGTACTCATGGGCATGGATTACCCGAACATGGTGACCCACGGGCTGAGGAGAAACTCGGATGCCGCGCGCGGGCTAATTGAGCGAACCCGGGGAGATCTCACGACAGCCCTGCGACAGGATGCGCTGGAAGAGCGACTCGCCCAGTTTGAACGACGCATCTGTTGACAAATCAAAGTGCTCTGCCTAAAGTGTACGAACGAAATGCCTCGATCACGATGTGTGGGACAAGGCGCTCAGGTCGATGATGCGCCTTTTCTCATGTGCATAAGGAGGACAGGTATATGAATCTGATGTGGCTGAGCGTGATTGCTGGAATCCTTGGTTTCGCCATCGTCGCGTACTTCACGAAGTACGTGCTTTCTCAAGACGAAGGATCCAAGGAGGTGCAGGAAGTATCTGCCGCAATACGTGAAGGTGCGATGGCCTTTTTGCGGCGCGAGTATCAGACCCTTGCCATCGTAATTGTGCTTATCGCGGTCATTCTGTTTATTGTGCCGCAGCTTGGCTGGAAGGTATCCGTCGCATTCGTCTTTGGTGCGCTGTGCTCGATGGGGGCAGGGTTTGCGGGAATGAGTATCGCGACCAGAGCCAATGGCAGGACGTGTGCCGCTGCTGCCAAGAGTCTCGACCAGGGACTACGCGTTTCCTTTCGTGCTGGTGCGGTGATGGGACTCACCGTCGTCAGTATCGGCATTCTCGGTGTCGTTATACTGTATTTTGTCTGGCATAACGATCCTCGGTTTCTCGCGGTTATTCCGGCGTACGGAACCGGAGCGTCTCTTGTAGCGCTCTTTGGCAGGGTCGGTGGCGGCATCTTCACCAAGGGCGCGGATGCAGGATCCGACCTCGTTGGAAAGGTAGAGGCGGGCATCCCGGAGGATGACCCGAGAAATGCCGCGGTTGTGGCAGATAACGTGGGTGACAACGTCGGCGATGTCGCCGGCATGGGTGCTGACCTGTTCGAGACTTACGTACAGTCCATTATTGCCACGATGACACTGTCGGTCGTGGTAGTTGGGCTGGGCATTGCTGCGAACCAGGAGACCGCATGGCTCATTCCGATGCTGATTGCGGCCGGAGGCATACTTGCTTCCGTAATCGGCTGTTTGGTGGTCAGGGTCGGCGAGACGGTGGAGATGGGCAAACTACTCGGTGCACTGAGGCGTGGCACGCTGACCGCCTCCATTCTGACCGCGATTTTCGCCTTCCTCGTCATCAACTTCCTTGATGCCAGCATAAACCTCTTCTGGGCGATGCTCGCGGGCCTCGTGGCAGGGGTGATCATCGGGGAGAGCACCAGCTACTTCACGTCCTATGAGTTCAAACCTACAAGGGGAATCTCAGAGGCTTCTGCTTCCGGGGCCGGTGCTACCATCATCCAGGGTTTCTCAGTGGGCATGATGAGCACCTGGCCCGCTGTGCTGCTTATCGTTGCGGCCATACTTACGGCATTCTACTTCGGCAGCTTTTACGGAGTTGCGCTCGGTGCGGTTGGCATGCTGTCGACGCTTGGTGTGACCCTTGCGACCGATGCGTACGGTCCTGTTGCTGATAATGCTGGCGGCATAACCACGATGACTGGACAGCCTCCCGAGGTTCGAGAGCGCACCGATGCACTTGACTCTCTTGGCAACACAACTGCGGCCACGGGCAAGGGCTTTGCGATCGGCGCTGCGGCCCTCAACTCTCTCGGACTGATCCTCTCCTACGCGATCGCAGTGGGAATCGTGTCCATTTCGGGTGGGGGCATTCAGACTACCGATCCCGGCGCTCTCAGTTTGCTCAGCGCTCCGGTGCTGGTGGGTGTACTGCTCGGAGGCATGATGCCGCCCGTATTCTGTGCCATGACCATGCAGTCCGTGGCGGTGACTACGGAGGCGATCATCGCCGAGGTGAGGCGGCAGTGGCGTGAGATCCCGGGACTGATGGAAGGTACGACAAAGCCCAAGTACGGCCTGGTGGTCGACATCTGCACCAAAGCTGCTCTGCGGGCCATGCTCCTGCCCTCCATCATGGCCATCCTTGCTCCGGTCATCGTTGGCGTGGTCCTCGGCAAGTACGCACTGGCGGGATTCCTCGTTGGAGCGCTGGTGACGGGTTTCATTATGGCGGTTATGCTGAACAACGCCGGAGGTGCCTGGGACAATGCCAAGAAATGGATTGAGTCCGGCATGCTTGGAGGCAAGAACTCAGATGCTCACAAGGCTGCGGTGGTTGGTGACACCGCTGGTGATCCGATGAAGGACACCGCTGGCCCCTCGTTGAACATCATGCTCAAGCTCATGTCTGTAATTGCTCTCATGCTTGCGCCGGTACTTACGCACTTCACCGGCATTATTTAGGCTGACACTGGTTGTCTTGCAGAGTGGCCGGGAGCCCCTGAAACTCCCGGCCACTCTCTTTGTTGGCCCGTTCGGCGCGGTGCTACAATCAACAAGGCAATGACACATTCGATAGTGGTGAGGGGCGCTCGCGAGCACAACCTCAAGAATATAGACGTAGTTGTCCCTCGCGGTAAGCTGGTCGTTATCACAGGCGTCTCAGGCTCAGGCAAGAGTTCTCTGGCATTCGATACGATATACGCCGAAGGTCAGCGGCGTTACGTTGAATCGCTCTCGGCCTACGCACGTCAGTTCCTTGGACAGATGCAGAAGCCGGATGTGGACTACATCGAGGGGTTAAGTCCCGCCATCTCCATCGATCAGAAGGGTCCGAGCCACAATCCACGATCGACAGTGGGAACCGTAACGGAGATATACGATTATCTGCGCCTTCTGTTTGCGCGCATCGGTCATCCACATTGTCCCAGTTGTGGTCGGGAGATTCAACGACAGGCGGTCCAACAGATAGTCGATGCGGTGTTAGCGCTCCCTGCGGGAAGCAGGATCATGATCCTGTCGCCACTTGTGAGCGATCGCAAGGGAGAGCATCAGCAGGTATTTCAGGATCTGAGAAGGGCTGGCTTCGTGCGGGCAAGGGTCGATGGACAGGTGCGCGACCTCGCAGAGGAGTTCGATCTCGATCGCAACCGCAAGCATTCGATCGAGGCCGTGGTCGACCGTTTGATTGTGGCCCCTGGGGAGGACACGACCCGTATTTCGAATTCCATCGAGACCGCACTGAAGCTGGGCGGCGGCATTGTGCTGGTGAAAGTGCTTGATGGCGAAGAGATGTTGTTCTCGGAACACTTCGCCTGCGTGTACTGTGGCATCAGCATAGGAGAAATTGAACCGCGCACTTTCAGCTTCAACAATCCCCATGGCGCGTGTCCGGTCTGCACCGGCCTTGGGGTCAGGTGGGAAATCGATCCCAACCTGGTCATTCCCAACCCCGACCTGTCGATCGCCGAAGGGGCGGTCTTCCCATGGTCCAGAAATGGTGTGATGTCTGTCTGGTTCAGCAGCATGTTGGAGTCGGTGGCACTGCGTGACGGATTCTCTCTTCTGACGCCGGTGAACGAGCTCTCCGAGGAGCAGGTGAGCACTATTCTCTACGGTGATCGACGCGGCCCGGTCCTGGCAACGTATGACGGCAGGAATGGACTTGTGCAGCGTTACACGAGGTTCGAAGGGGTGATTCCTAATCTGGAACGAAGGTTCAGGGAAACCGATTCCGAGGCCAGCCGCGCGGAAATCAGCCGGTACATGGGCTCACATCCGTGTACCGCGTGCGGTGGCAGACGCCTGAAGCCAGAGTCACTCGCCATGCGCATCGACAGCCTCAATATCATGGATGTGGCCGATATGTCGGTCCTTGCGGCCCTGCAATGGGCTGAACGCCTGCCGGACGCGCTCTCGGCTCGTGAACTGACGATTGCAGGGCAGGTGTTGAAGGAGATACGCAGTCGGCTGGGCTTTCTCCGTGATATTGGCCTGAACTACATAACCATCAACCGAACATCATCGACGCTCAGTGGTGGAGAGGCGCAGCGAATACATCTTGCCACGCAGATAGGAAGCGGGCTGACTGGCGTGTTGTACGTGTGTGACGAGCCAACGGTTGGCCTCCATCCCGCCGATGATGCGCGACTCATCTCGACGCTGGCGCATCTTCGGGATCTCGACAACACCGTGCTGGTGGTCGAACACGATGAAGCCATGATGCGCTCCGCAGACCACGTGATAGATATCGGGCCTGGAGCTGGCAAGTGGGGTGGCCATGTGGTTGCTACCGGCACGATCGAAGATATAATGCGTTGCGATGCCTCATCCACGGGCAACTACCTCAGCGGCAGGCGGTCTATTCCCATGCCGGATACGCGTCGCACCGGCAACGGGAAAGACATTCTTGTGCGGGGAGCACGAGAGAACAACCTCAAGGGCATCGATGTCGCCATACCCTTGGGCAAGTTTGTATGCGTGACCGGTGTCTCGGGCTCGGGTAAGAGTACACTCGTGAACGAGGTACTCTATCGTCGACTGGCGAGGGACTTCTACCGTGCGAAGGAAAGGCCGGGCTCGTGCGAGGCGATCGATGGAACTGGACACATAGATAAGGTGGTCAATATTGATCAGTCTCCTATCGGCCGGACACCCCGAAGCAATCCAGTGACGTACACCGGTACGTTTACTCCCATCCGTGAAGTGTTCTCACAGGTGCCGGAAGCCCGGGCCCGCGGTTATAAGCCAGGAAGGTTTTCCTTCAACGTGAAAGGGGGACGGTGTGAGGCGTGTCAGGGAGCCGGTCTCGTGCAGATCGAAATGCAGTTTCTGTCCGATGTAACTGTGCCGTGTGATGTGTGCGGCGGTCGACGCTACAACCGGGAGGCGCTCGAGATAAGGTTCAAGGGGAAGACGATCGCGGACGTGCTCGACATGACCGTTGAGGAAGCGCTCACGTTCTTCGAGAACATACCGCCGATACGTCGCAAACTCGAAACCCTTCGTGATGTAGGTCTGGGCTATGTCCGCCTTGGCCAGCCTGCCCCTACCCTTTCGGGAGGGGAGGCACAACGCGTGAAACTGGCTACCGAACTCTCGAAACGTTCCACCGGAAATACCCTCTACATCCTCGATGAGCCCACCACGGGTTTGGCCTTCGCCGATGTGGATTGTCTCCTGGGCGTGTTGCAGACACTCGTTGATTACGGCAACACCATGCTGGTAATCGAACACCACCTGGACGTAGTGAAGAATGCCGACTGGATTCTCGATCTCGGGCCTGGTGCAGGGGATGAAGGTGGATGGCTGGTCGCTTCCGGGACCCCGGAGCAGGTGGCTGCTGACGCGGACTCCGTTACCGGTCGTTATCTGAAGCCGGTGCTCGATCGCGAAAAGAGCCGAATTCACAACGAAGTTGAGGCGAAGCCGCATGGGGATCCTGCGACTGTGTGATCAGCGATCCTGGACCGTATTCTTCCGGTGTTGTGCAGCGTGAACGAGACAGCGAAGATGGGATTGCGACAGTATTGAGTCGTTGGCTTTTCGCAGATCCGCTATAGCCTGGCCAGGCCGTCGACGACGTCTGTGAGATCGTGGAACGGTATGCACTCCATCTCGTGTTTCTGGTAATAGTTCAAGAGATCCCCGGTTGCAAAAACTAAATGTGCGTGACGTGAGGCGTATGAATCGGAGGTGCCGTTGCCCACGTATACGACCCGATAGCCCTCGCTCAGAAACTGCCTGATGTATGCTTCCTTGAACCCGTCTTGGAGAACCGTCCCGTCCGGAGCGATATACTGGACCTTCACACCATCCGGCTCGAAGGCATTTGTTGCCGCATGGACCTCAATCCCCTGGATGCACAGCGCGCGTAGCAGAGCTGCTATGTAGAATTGCAGGCCGTTGCTTACGATGACGAAGCGGAAGCCACGGTAGTCACAGTAGTCGATCAACTCCCGGAATCCAGGGCGCACGCGGACATGCTCGTCGAGCTTCGCGAGCAATGTAGCCTCGTCCTGTCTGATCATGGCGAAGGCTCTCGTGTTGAACTCTCCTACCGTGATCCGGCCCTCCTTATACTTCTGCAGTATGGTGCGCCAATCGCCTTCCGCATATGCATCAAGCAGATAGAAGCTTGCGTCGTCTTCGGTTATGGTGCCGTCAAAGTCACACTGTATGAGCGTCTTCATTGTTACATGCTTCAGGCCCGTCTGCGGGACGGGCCCGGGTGGAATTGTAGCACATAGCTTCTGGCTTCAGGTTATGTTGAGTGTGAGGCTTACCGGGCAGTGATCTGACCAAGTGACCTCACTCATTATGCTCGCTTCAGCAACGGAAGCCACGAGATCGTCACTGACGAAGAAATAATCCAGTCTCCAGCCGACGTTCCTTTCGCGGGCGCGGGTTCGCAGGTCCCACCATGTGTAGTGTCCGCCCTCGCTCTCGAAGAGGCGGAAGGTGTCCACGAACCCGGCGCCGGTGAGACGGTCCATCCACTCGCGCTCCTCGGGCAGAAACCCTGACACATTGGCGTTCGTCTTCGGATGGGTAAGGTCGACTTCTTTGTGTGCGGTGTTGTAGTCCCCGCAGATGATGATGCGTTCACCACGGCTTCTGAGGGCCATCAGGTGGGAGAGGAAGGCATCGTAGAACCGCAGCTTGTACTGGAGTCGTTCATCGCTCATCTTGCCGTTTGGAAAGTAGACGTTGAACAGCAGAAACGCCGGGTAGCGAGCCACAAGCACTCTTCCTTCCGTGTCGAACTGGTCTATTCCGAAACCCGCCTGCACCTGGAGCGGTTCCTCTCGGCTGAAGAGTGCCACGCCACTATAGCCCTTCCGTTCGGGGTGGTTCCAGTACACGTGATAGCCGTCTGGCGAATGCAATGAAGCGCTGAGCTGATTGGGCTGTGCTTTGGTTTCCTGGAGGCAGAGCACATCAGGGGAGACCTCGTTGAGCCACTCCACGAATCCGCGCTTCTCCATGGCGCGGATGCCATTCACGTTCCAGCTCAGTAGATGCAGCGCCATGTGACCGCGCTAGCGTAACAGGTTCTGGGTACCCGGACAAACATCAGCGCTTGTGTCAACTGCATCGATGAAGCAGAAACTTGGATTGCCAGTTCATTTGGTTAATGGCAGTTGCAGGATCCTTTTGCTTGGGGGCTGACAGAAACGGTGATATACAGGCATAATTCATCCGACAGGGATGGAGTCCGGATTGACGCCTGTGGTATGCGAGCTGAAAATCTTTACCGCAGTGGGAGTCCGTGGCTGACTGAGAAGAGGGGGGAATCATGAGGGTCTATGTGGTCGATGATTCACCGCTGGTCAGGGAGAGACTGGTCGCTCTCTTGTCGGAGATACATGGGATCGACGTGGTCGGGGCGGCCGAGAGTGCGAAAGAGGGGATTGCAGGAATCATTTCTCAGGAACCGGATGTCGCTATACTTGATATTCGTATGCCTGCAGGCAGTGGAATCTCCGTACTGGACGAGATCAAACGTGCAAATAAGCCGCCTGTCATCATCATGCTGACCAACTACCCATATCCTCAGTATAGGCGAAAGTGCATGGATGCAGGAGCAGACTACTTCTTTGACAAATCGAACGAGTTTCACAAAGTGACTGACGTTCTCTCTCGTATGGTTGTGGAAAGAGAGAGTGCGGATGGCTGACCAGCCAGGAGATAGACAGACGCCTGCAATAGTTGCACTCGTTCTGACACCCGCATGGTGCCGGCTGGTATTCAGGGATTGTCAGGTATCCCGAGGAGGATGCTGTCATGGGGATGAACGTTAAGGAATTGCTTCGCTTAACGGCCGAGAAGGAAGCATCGGATTTACATCTCAGAGTCCCGGCGCCACCTATGCTGCGTGTCGACGGGAGCCTCGTGGCGGCAGACGGGCTTCCACGACTCGCCCCCGGAGATGTCGAGGAGGTTTTTCATCAGACGACCACCCAGACACAGAGGGATCGGTTTTTCGCGGATCTCGAACTGGATTTCGCGTACAGCGTTCCTGGCCTTGCACGTTTCCGTGTGAACGTGATGCTGCAGCGTGGCACGATGAGCATCGCATTCCGGCGGATTCCCTTCACGGTTCCCACCATTGCCGAATTCGGTCTTCCTGACATCTGTATGACGCTCATTATGAAGCCCAGGGGGCTTGTGCTTGTGACGGGGCCAACTGGCAGTGGCAAGAGCACGACGCTTGCGGCGATGATTGACTACCTTAATGAGACCGAGGCGCGAAACGTCATAACCATTGAGGACCCCGTCGAATTCCTTCACCACAATAAGAAGTGCCTGATCGCCCAGCGTGACTTAGGTGATGATACCAAGTCGTTCGCGAATGCTCTCAAGCATGCACTGCGGCACGATCCCGATGTAATACTTGTGGGAGAGATGCGCGACCTGGAGACGATCTCCACTGCAATCACGGCCGCAGAGACGGGACATCTGGTGCTTGGAACACTCCATACTGTGGACGCAGTGCAGACAGTGGATCGCATCATCGACGCATTTCCTCCGGAGCATCAGCACCAGGTAAGGCTTCAACTCTCCCAGGTCATCGAGGGCGTACTGTCGCAAACGCTGGTTCCCCGTGCCAGTGGCCGCGGGAGAGTCGGCGTCTACGAGATACTCGTAGCCAATGGTGCAGTCAGAAACCTCATCAGGACAAACAAGACATACGAGCTGACCAGCGTACTTCAACTCAGTGCCAGGGAGGGGATGCAGACGCTGAACCAGGCTCTGGCGCACCTGGTGAACACGCGCGTCATCACTGCAGAGGAGGCCGTGAGGAAGAGCAGCGACCCGGATCAGTTGCAACGCCTCGTACACGGATACTAATGGGTACTGAAGTAACTTACGTACAGATTATCCTGCTGTGGGTGGCAAGGACGGCAGTACTGGTGTTCGTTGCAGCGCTGCTTGGCTGGCTTGGTATCTCGGTCCTGGATGTCCTCACCCCTGGAATCCGGCAACGGCAACGCGTGGGGGAGCATCCGGTCTCTGTGGGACTGTACATTGGCGGCTTCATGATAATGATAGGGCTCGTGATCCATGGGGTGGTTACCGGACCGGTACTCATTGGCTCGGGACTGTTGCGCAGCGTTGTCGATCCTGCTCGAATCGGACTTATCGCTATTAGCTTCCTTGTAAGCCTTCTCCTCGGGGTAGTAATACTGCGCATGGTTGACAGGCTCACTCCTCGCATACGGTTCAGCTCTGTCGATGAGGATCCACTGGCCGCAGGGGTGTACGTTTTCGGCTATCTGGTGTTCTTTGGACTCATCCTGCATGGCGCACTTACAATGCCGCTCTAAGCTGATCTATACCCGCCTTGCACGGGTTCTGCTTTGCAGCCTCGCGCTTATCCTTCTGTGTCCTCTTGCGGTCCTGTCTGCTCCCACAGGGAATTTCTACCTCGAGGGAGGAGAGGTCTTTGACGACTGGGATATCTGCAGAACGCGTGCTTACGGTGAGGACGGCTTCTTCAGGTTTGATGGTTACAGCTTCGAACCAGTCATCGCTGCTCAAAGTCTTGGTTTCAATGCGGATGTGGCGTATCAGAGAGGAATTGAGTTCGAGCGTCAGTACCCGGATCAGGCTCAGCGTGCCGAAGCGATATTCACGTACGTTCGTGACCGGGTCAGGTACATGTCCGACCGTTCCCAGTTCGGCTATAACGAGTTTGCAGTGAATGCAGATGAACTCATGTCGGTGGTCGACCGGGACGGTGTGGCCTATGGCGACTGTGAGGATTACGCGGTTCTTCTCGGCGTTATGTACGTGGGGGCAGGGCTTCGTTCGGGGGTGGTGCTTGCGCCCGGGCATGCTGCGGCACTCGTCTATCTCCCCGATTACCCGTACGCGAACCGATTCCTGACGTTACACGGGGAACCGGGATGGGTGTGGGCAGAAGCTACAGGTGGCAACAACCCTCTTGGCTGGATGCCTGACGAGTACATGCGTACAGAACTCCTCGGATACGAATTGCAGGACGTCGGACTCCAACGGGAAGGCTTGCCGGACAAACCCGTTACCACCATCACCCGCGACACCGGCGGGGGCTTCGCCCTCCCGATATCTCCCTTCCTCCTCGTGGTGTTCGTCCTGTGGCTCATTCCCGCATTGGCGCGCCGTTAGGGTGCGAGCAAAATGCGCAGGTCAGCCTTTCTCGCTCGGCAGGCAGAATTCGTACCGACACCATCTCCTTTTGATAAACGGAAACGTGGTTGCTACAATCGGCGAGGTCCCATTATGCACAGTGGCGAATACGGCCGTATATAGGCACGAGAAAAGGAGACACGTTTAAGATGACACAGATTCTGCCACCTCAGGTAGTAGGCTTCATGAAACGGGCCGAAGAGGATTACGAAGGATTCTGGGAAGATGCCGCGATTGCGGCGATGGAGGACATCTACTGGTTCAAGCAGTGGGATACCGTTCTGGAGTGGGAATATCCCACATTCCGCTGGTTCACTGGCGGACTGACCAACATGTGCTACAGCTGTGTTGACTATAAGGTCGACCAAGGCCTTGGCATGAAGGCTGCGTTCATTGCGGAGGATGGAGACACGGGCGTTACTCGTACGGTCACCTACCTTCAGCTATTGGAGATGGTGAAGCAGTACGCCGCTGCACTGCGGGGTCTCGGTGTCCAGAAGGGCGACCGGGTTGCCATCTACATGCCGATGGGTATTGAAGCCGCAGTCGTGATGCTTGCATGTGCGAGGATAGGCGCCATCCACATGGCTATATTCGCGGGCTTTTCGCCGGGCGCAGTGGCGGACCGTCTGTCTCTGACCGAAACCCAGTACATCTTCGTTCAGGATGCGGGCACGCGGCGTGGAAAACCGGTTCCCCTGAAGGTTATGGTTGATGACGCGATCGACCAGCTTGATGACCCCTCCCTGATTAAGTCTATGGTGGTGCTCAAGACGGGAGGCGTCGAAGTCAAGATGAAGGAAGGCCGGGACATCACCTGGGATGAGTTCATTGCGAAGGGTGAGGGCCAGAGCCCCGACGTGACGCCGATGGCATCGGATGACCCCCTGTTTGTGATGCCCACATCGGGCACTACGGCCAAACCGAAAGTTACCGTTCACCGTCACGCCGGGTATCAGCTCTACATCTACTCAATGGCCAAGTGGATCTACGGACTTGAGGACGATGACGTGTGGTTCTGTACCTCAGATATCGGCTGGATCGTCGGTCACAGCTACAACATCTATGGCCCGCTGCTGGTGGGCTGTACCTCGATCCTGTTCTCCGGCACTCCTGACTACCCCAGGCCGGATATGTGGTGGGACCTCATTGAGAGGAACAAGGCGACGGGTCTGTGGTTCTCTCCCACCGGCATCCGCGGTCTGAGGCGACTGGGCATCGAGCATGCACAGAAGCATGACCTCAGTTCGGTGAAGCGGGTGCTGTGTGCAGGAGAGCTCCTTAATCCCGCCGCGTGGGAATGGCTGCAGAACGATGTGTTCGGCGGTTCTGTGCCGGTAATCGACCATATGTGGCAGACTGAGACCGGAGGCCCCATCGTCGCCAATCCCTATGGAATCGCCATAGCTCCGATCAAGCCGGGCTCTTCGGCCATTCCTGTTCCCGGGCTTATTGCCGATGTGGTTGACGTGAACGATGGCCACGTTTGCGAGCCGGGCGAAAAGGGCGTGCTCGTTATCAAGAAGCCTTTCCCCGGACTCACTTCCACGCTTTGGGGCGATCCTGAGCGCTACAAGACGGACTACTGGGAGACCAAGGAAGGCACCAAGGGCATGTACTACGCGGGTGATTCCGCCTCCAAGGATGAGAATGGCTACATCTGGTTCGCGGGACGTGCCGACGAAGTCATCAAGATCGCCGCGCACCGAATCGGAACCGTTGAGGTGGAGAGCTCCCTTATCTCACACCCTGCAGTGGTTGAGGCAGGCGTGTCGGGCGTGCCGGATGAACTGCGCGGTGAGGTTGCCAGCGCCTTCGTAGTGCTCTCCAAGGACTATGAACCGAGCGAAGATCTTAAGAAGGAGCTGATCAGCCACGTCCGCCAGACGATGGGGCCGATCGTCGTCATCGGCGATATTCACTTCGTGAATATGCTGCCGAAGACCAAGAGCGGCAAGATCATGAGGCGAGTCATGAAGGCTCTTCTGACGGGCAAGGACATAGGAGATCTGTCGACTGTCGAGGAAGAGGCCTCAATCGAAGAGATTCGTGACGCCGCAAGCAAGATGAAGGGCGACTCCTAGAGTCGCCCTCCTGAATACGGCCAGTGGGGATGTGAACAACGGGGACGCGCTCAGCGCGTCCCCGTTATCTGTCTGGCGATGGTCCACCGCTGCATCTCCGAAGTTCCCTCGTAGATCTCGGTAATGCGCTGGTCCCTGTAGTACCGCTCAACGGCAAACTCCCGCGTGTACCCGTAGCCACCGTGTATTTGTACAGCCTTATGGCAAATACGGTGTGCTGCCTCGCTGGCGTACAGCTTGGCCATTGCCGCCTCTTTCAGTGGTGGCTTGCCCCCCTGCTCTCCTGTCAGCCACGCAGCCCGGTATGTCAAGAGGCGGGCTGCGTCCAGTTCCACCGCCATGTCCGCGATCATGAACTGGATTCCCTGGTGGCGGGCTATCTCCACGCCGAACTGCTTGCGCTCCTTCGCGTACGCGACTGCCGCATCGTACGCAGCCTGCGCAATTCCCACGGCCTGCGCGGCGATGGTTACCCTGCTGGCATCGATGGCCTCAAGCGCGATGCGAAAACCCTTGCCCTCCTCGCCGATGAGGTTCTCTGCCGGAATGCGGCAGTTGTCAAACACCAGCTCCGCAGCTGACGTGGGGTGAATGCCCATCTTGTGTTCTACCTTGCCTACTGAGAAACCAGGCGTCCCCCGCTCCACAATGAACGCGCTGATGCCCTTGTGTCCGAGAGACTTATCCTTCGTGGCAAACGTCGTTACGAATTCGGCCTCCGCACCGCTCGTGATGAAGATCTTGGTGCCATTGAGGACGAACTCATCACCGTCCCTTTCGTACTTCATGTCGAGGTTCGCCACGTCACTTCCGGCCATCGCCTCTGTCAGTGCGAATGCCACTGTGGCGCCATCGATGACTCTCGAGATATAGCGTTTCTTCTGCTCGTCGCTTCCGTGCATGGTGATCGGATACATCGCCAGCCCGAGACTCACGAGATACGTGATGCCCAGACCGCCTGAGCCCTTGGAGACCTCTTCTGCGGCGATGACGAATGTCAACTCGTCGCCTGTGCCGCCGTACTCTTCCGGCAGGCCGACGCTGTACAGTCCCACCTCGGCCATCTTCTTCACCAT
>PUON01000159.1 GCA_003552125.1 Dehalococcoidia bacterium
GGGAGCAGCCAGTCCCAGGAACGGCATGCGCCACCCCCACACCGCTGCAAGGGCTGCTGCCGCCAGTGGGGCCAGGAAGTAGCTGGCGCTCCCGCCGATCATGTGGACCCCGAGCGCACTGCCTCTCCGTGCCGGGTCCACAAACCTTGAGATCACCGAGGGTGCCGCGGGATGATAACCACCACCAAGCAGTCCCATGAGCGCAAGAGAAACCAGTAGCATCGTGTAGCTCAGTGACAAACCCACCATGATGCCCGTCAGCGCAACTCCACTTATGCCTACGAGGAGAATGCGCCTGGCTCCAAACCGATCGGCCAGCCAACCGCCCGGAAGCTGCGCAAAACCGTACGGAATGGAAAAAGCCGACACTACCAGAGCGACACGAGTGTAGTCCAGTGCGAATTCGTCCCGAATGAATGGAAGCAGCGGTACCGGCAGTGCGGTGACGAGATGATGTGCCAGATGCGCACAAGCGAACAGTACTACGATGCCTGCAGGAAGCGACCCCTTCAGTCTCAACGCAGGTACTCCCGGCTTTGGCTTGTCATGCCACCTGCCTCATTACCCAGCCGGTGACATGATCGATCGCCATTCGAGACGCGCTGAGATAGTGGCACTCTCCCTGATACTCGCGGTAGTCAGCTCCATACTTGCGAGCGACGCGACGAGCAAGTAAAGGCGGAGTGGTACGGTCTTCTGAGCCAACTGCCACCAGCACAGGACATGAGATGCTCTGCTCGTTCACCGCCACATGTCCCCGGAAGATTTCCCATAATGCCCTGCCGGACTCATACACAAAAGACCGATACACCACGTTCTGTTCACGTGATGACATCGTATTGAGCAGCCCGTAGCGTGCATTCCATTCAGGTATGATGAACGGCCTGCGTCGCAGCGCGTCCGCGATGTTGCCCGCAGCGCAGACAAGAACCGAAGGTCTCACCGGAGATATCCCGCGAGGCCCAACCGGACTAAGCAGCACCAGCGATCGAACCCTGTTCGTTTCGGCAAGTTTCTGAGCAACCAGTGCCCCCATACTGTGGCCCACCACTACAGGAGGCTCCGGGAGAGATGCCACCACGTCGCGGACCTGTGCAACGTAATCAAGTATGCCGATCCGTCGCAGCGCATCAACACTCTGCGGCTTCTGGTGGTACAGCAGTGTCACAGGGTGCGTAGTCAGACCATTGCGCTCAAAGCATCTGGCGAAGCGATTCCAGTACGCCTGATCCGACCACATTCCGTGAATGAACAATACCGGCGGTAGAGTCACGTTGCGTGACGCTCCCTCATGCTGCCTGTAGGCTCCGCCATGGAGCGGACAGTATAGCCTTTTCGCAGGCGAGAGAAAACCGATGGCGAATCATCCGGGACCGATATCGCGTACACTATCGAGCATTAACCAGGGCTCATGCGAAGCCATGCCACGAAGTCACTGCTTCCAGCGGCTCCCTGGTACTGTCCAACTTATTGGCAGGGAAGCTCCAGTCGGGATAGCCAATAGCCACCGCAGCAGTAAGACGCGAGTCCGGTGGTATGCCGGTAATCTCCTGAATGAGTCCCGGATAGCAGAGCGCCTGCTGATCGATGCAGGTTCCCAGGCCAAAACACATGGCCGCAAGACACAACGCCTCCGTAAGGAGCCCGAGATCGAAGTCGGTACGCGACCGCTCGAGCCAGCCATCGGTATAGATGAAGACTCCCACAGGTGCATCGAAGAACCGCAATGCCTTGCGGTTCCACTCCTCCCTTCCCTCCATATCATCCCGTTCAATTCCAAGCAGCTTGAATATCTGGATGCCAACCTCCCTGCGTCGCCTGAGGTAGTCGCCGAACAAGTCTGCAGGGGCCACATCCAGATTGATCGGCGCGCCCGCCAACCGGAGTTCCACCGCCCGCCGGTTCAATTCAGCGAGAGGTTCGCCGGAGACAACCGCCACGAGCCAGGGCTGCGCGTTCGAGGCAGAAGGCGACTGAATGGCCAGCTCGATGATCCTCTCGAGAACCTCGCGTGGCACGGGATCAGGCAGGAATCCACGAATGCTCTTCCGGGAGATCATCGCCTCTGATAATGACATGCACTCCATTGCAAACCTCCTCGCCGTACTATGCCGGACAGGCACACAAGATTACTCCCAACACACCCGGTGCCACAAGCGATCGCATTCACTCATCCAAAATGTTAGTGGGGCGGTAGGGTTCACTCATTTAGAAGTGTCACTAGGGAGCCATGCTAAAAATGCAGGGGGCAGACCCATCGCGTACACTCTCGTGTCTCAGCGACACCGCAGAAAGGTCATGACGGATACCTCCGTACATGACTGACACCAGCTGATGTTGCGATGGTTCGTAGCGATACACCCCGGTGTCAGCCCATCCACATTTCCTGCCACAAGGTACAACTCCAGTGGATACATGTCCCCTGCACATGGAGCAGTACAAACACCCCCAGTCAGCGGTTAGTCCCTGTGCCGCCCAAAGGAATTCGTCCCACATCGTCAAGAGAGAGATTCACCAGCATACTGCCGGACCGAACGCCTTTCATACAGGGTGGCCTCAAGGGACCTTTCGCTTCGGTGCGCAGGTTTGGGAAGCTCAATGCGATCTCCCGCCTGTGCCACAGCAAGCGGTTCGGGCACGGCGGAATCTGCCTCTGAGCTACACGCAGTAAGCGCAAGTGAACCGACCAGCAACGCAGAAAACACTTTCATGCAGTCCTCACCTCTTCCTCAGGCCGAATTCGATGCGAGGGTTTCACGGATAGCCGCGCCATACGTGCACTAGTAGCGATGCCAACGAGTGTCTGACTTCAGCACATGACAGAATGTCACGCTTCCGGGTGTGCGAGCACAAACTCACGCATTGGCATCGTTTTGACGGCTGCCATCAATGAAATACACTATAAGTCGGAAGCGTTCTCATTTGTCGAGCTTCAACGATTTGAAGGAGGTGAGGCATGACGGAAGCAATACCGTTCCTGATTCCAATCGTCGTCTTCGTCGCCATTGGGTTGGCAGTCAAGATCGCAACGCTACGATACTTGAAGCGGATGAGACACGAAGATAACGGTTCAACACGAGGTTAGGGACAATCACTCGGGATGGACTTACGACACCGGATCGCCTGACCGGCTCATCAATGAGGCGTGGTGTCGTGGGTCCGTTTCTGTTGACTTGTCACACTGCGCATGATAGCGTCGCACCACACGACTGAGGAGGTGTTGGAGCGTGATACTCGATAGACTGGATAATTCCGATAGATATTCTTTTCTGGGTCCACGATTCGCCAAAGCCTTCGAATTGCTCAGGACTCAGGACCTTACGGCACAGGAAGCCGGCAATTACGAGGTAGACGGGAAGAGGCTCTACTACATGGTCCAGAACTACACTACAAAGCCCAGGGATGAACGCCGATTCGAGTCTCATCGTGTTTACGCCGACATCCAGATCGTCTTCTCCGGTCGGGAGACCATAGGGCTCACACCCGTAAAGGGTCTTGAAGTGCAGACGCCTTACGAGACGGAGAAAGACATCATGTTCTATTCAACACCCGCTGACTACACTGAACTGAAGCTGACCGGTGGCGACTTCGTGATTCTGTTCCCGGATGAGGCACACATGCCTCAATGCCAGTGGGAGGGTCCAGCGCAGATAAGCAAGATAGTCTTCAAGGTTGCTCTCGAAGACTGATCTTTCCCGGGCACAAAGACGGCACGTTATCCGGCAGTACTTCCGCGCTTTCAGGCGGGCGTGTACGCTTTCGGGCGCCTTACCAGCAGAACCGCCGGAATAGAGATTACGTGCACGGCTGCGAGTAGTGCGAACGCCCAGTAATATGTGCCCATGGCGTCGTACATCACACCGGCAACCAGTGGACCAGTGGCAGTCCCCACATTGAGCAACAGGCTGATCATACCGAAAATGACGCCATAGTGTTGTAGGCCAAAGCTCTGGCTGGTGAGTATGGACACTGTTGGCAGCCAACTTCCTGCGCCAAACCCGATCAGCAATGAGTACGCCCAGATCATCGCCATTGGTGAGTCGCTCCCAACTTGCAGCACGACGACAAGTCCGGTGGCCTGCAGGGACAGCCCGATGGCGGACACATATCGGGCCGACATCTTGTCACAAAGCCACCCAAAGATGAATTTGCCAGTCCCGCTGCCAAAGCCAATGGCCCCCAGGGCAACTGCCGCGGCACCTGTCGAAAAACCGAGATCAGTGAGATTCGGGCCCTGAGACTGTATGCCTCCCATGCTGCTGAAGTTGGCGAAAAAATAGGAGACCGAGAGAAGCCAGAAAGCCGACACGCCTGCAGCCTGCCGTAAGGTGAGCCCCTCGCTGGTACCGGGACGGACTTCGCGTGGCGTCTCGGCAGCCAACGCACCATCAGGATGCAATCCGATTTCCTGCGGCCGGGTACGGAGCGTCAGTAGTGCCAGAGGTATGATCGCGATCCACACGATGAGCGCCATGGACAAATAGGCTCCCCTCCAGCCTATAGTCTCGATCAGATAACCGGCCAGCGGAGCCATGACCAGGCCACCCGCTCCAATTCCCGAGGACATGAGCCCTATGGCTGTGCCCCTCTTCTTCTTGAACCAGTTCGACACCACTGCACTGCAGGGCACCGAACCGATTCCACCGGCACCCGCGCCAACCAGCACATATCCCAGGTAGAAGAGATACAACTGGCTCATCAGACTGAGAATCACGAACCCCGATCCCATGACCACCGCCCCTACCGCGATTACGGGACGTGCGCCACGCTTGTCCACCAGCCTTCCCGCCGGTAACGACGCAACTCCCATCATGATGAAGAATATGGTGAATCCCACCATGATCTCTCCACGGCTCCATCCGAGTACCGACTGGAGGGGCTGAACAAAGAGACTGTAGATGAAAGACCCACATCCGATGCTTATCAGCATGCAGAGAAAAGTGAAGAATACAATCCAATAGCCATAGAAGAACCGTTTCTTGTGTGGCGGGTCTGGTACGCGTGTATCCATACGAATGACCGAGGAAGGTGATATTATACCAGAGAGATTACGTTGGAGGACTCCTGAATATGGCGACGCATAGCCAGGAGGAACGACCCACATACAGTACCGCCTTCGCTGGGCACCACACACTGACGCGAAGGTTCTTTTTCGTCGTCAATAAGCGATCGGGCAACTATCTGAAGTGGCTGGTCCAGATGCGGATGGGGGAGTTCCTCACAAACGAAAGAGTGAGTGGAGAGGTACACTACCTTGAAGATACGGACAAGCTGAGGGACATCCTGACGCGCGCATATCATGAAGGGTACCGCGATTTCGCAGTCGTGGGAGGGGACGGGTCTGTCTCACTTGTTGCGAGCTTACTAAGAGGCAAAGACTGTCGACTGGCGATCATCCCTATCGGCACCACCAACATGATTGCGCAGCTACTCGGCATACCTCAGGGTGCGCGCCGATCCCTGGACCTGCTGCTGTCACCACACCGCACCCGGGCCGCTGACGCGCTGGAGATTGACGGAAGACTCTATTTCCTCAACGCTTCGGCCGGTCTATCGTCCTTCTCGATATCCGACCTACGCACCGTAGAGAAATCCTACCTCAAGCTACTGGCATACGTGCTGGCGGTCATCCGCAGCATGAGAAAGGCAAAGACTCGGCATTTCACGGTCATCGCGGACGGACAGTCTCACAGTATTGACGCGGCCGAACTACTGGTCGACAACGCAGGAGCCATATGGATGCCGCGATATCGCACGTCGAACGCCCAGATAGATGATGGCAAGGCGGATATCTGTTACGTGTGCAAAGGATCTCCGATTGAGCTTGGCAATGCGATCCTTGATGTCTTCCTTCTTCGAAAGAAGCGCCACAGCATTCAGTTCGTCACAAGCGCGCACGAAGTGCGGCTCGCCTGCACCGAGCCCATTCCGGTGCAAGCCGACGGCGATGTCATCGGGTACACGCCCATCGACATCACAGTGATACCCGCAGCAACGCAGTTCATCGTGCCGGAAACCTAGCCACAGGAGCACCGTCAGAAGACAGGCTGACCTGAAGACGAGCCAGATTCCCGTATCCCGGTCAGCGCATCGCAAGCTCCCTACGCGCCCTGCGTATTCATCTTCTGATTACCCTCAGCCACACAGTAGATTCCCTCACCCGAGCGCGCCGGGCCGAAACACAGATTACAGTGAATACATGTTGCCTGGGCAGTCTCACCCTCATGCCACCGCTTCACGAGATGCGGCTCACGAATCAGCGGGCGGCTCAGGGAAATGAAGTCGGCTACTTCCTGTTCGACAAGCCAACGCGCCACGTCGAACGTTCGTATACCTCCAACCAGCATGAGAGGGACCGACACGGCATCCTTGTACAAACGCGCGGCATCCAGGTAGTAGACTTCCTCATCAGGAGGCTGGATCCCGGGCCGTGCGAATCCCCGATCCGCAGGACTGAGGGGAGTGCCACCGCTCAACTCCACGGAACTGATGCCCTCTTCCTCAAGTATCTTCGCGACCTGCACCATCTCATTCCGCGTGAATCCCCCATCAATGAAGTCATCAGAGTTCATCTTGATGAGAATTGGCGCGTCATCGCCGAAAACGTCGCGAACCTCGCGAAGTATCTCCCGGTGTATACGAGATCGATTCACGAGGCTGCCACCATATCGATCGTTGCGTCGGTTGAAATAGGGCGAAAGGAATTGGCTCAGCAAATACGCGTGGGCAGAGTGTATCTGCACCCCATCGAACCCTGCCTGCTTCGCACGCTGCGCACCGTTTCGAAAGGCCTGCACTATGTCGGTGATGTCACTCGTGGTGAATTCACCGCACGAGCGCCCATCCGGCAGCGTGATCGCTGAAGGTCCCACAAGCTCACCAGTTGGCTCAGCAGCGGTGCAGCCCGCATGCGCGATCTGCAACACAATCCTGGATCCGTTCGCATGCGCAGCCTCGGCCATGCGCGTGAGACCGGGCACCATGTCATCGGTGTGCACTCCCAACTGTGGAGGCCGCACCCTGCCACGCAACTCCACGTACGCATGGCTGCTGATGATGAGGCCCACCTCACCACGGGCCAGTTCGGCCGTCAGTTCAATGACCTCGTCCTTGCAGGACCCGTCCGGATTTCCCATGCCTTCGTACGTTGCCGAACGGACAAAGCGATTGGGGACCACCATGTTCTGTATCGCAACCTCGTCGAAAAGCGTTCGCATTACACCTCCTTGACGCGGTAGTATCTATCACCGCGGTAACCGTGGTCAACACGTCGCCACTCGCAGAATTGGTGCGATAAGTGATGGTCACCCGGCCACGGGGAGGAATCTTGATGGAAACATTGACTGCTCCGGCGGGACGGCGTCTGCGCGACGTCGTCGACCGCTATATGGAATCCTGCAACGGCCTGCGCGCGCACTGCGAGCGGTGCCTCGAGACGAGACGCTGGGATGGGCAGGTACCCCTGATGCTAGTGGATGCAGCCTTCATGTCAATCGGACTCAACTACTTCACCTCAGTTGTGCCCGCAGTTGCGAAGTACGAGGAATGGAAGAACCAGGGGCGCGCACCCGGAAGTCTCCGCGAGTTATCTGCGCTGTCATACGAAGCACTCGCGCCGCTGTGGACAAACCGGCGATCCTGGCAGATGGCGCGTGACGTCGCCGCATGCCTGGCCGATGACTCCATCTCTGACACGGGCGCGCTGCGCGGATGGGCCGCAGAGGCTTCGGCGTGTTCGTGGAAGGGAGACCGCGTCGGCATGGTCAGAGGTGTGGGCATAAACACGTTTCAATACCTCCGAATGATGGGCGGCGTGGACACATCCATGCCGGACAAGATCGTCCGGCGGGTTATCGCGGAAGTGCTGACAGAGGCAGGCGCAGTGTTGCCAACGAAAGGCGACCTTGAGTTGATCGATACTATCGATCGGATCGCAGCACTTACGGGCTACCGGCCCATCGAACTGTGCTGGATGACGTGGATGATCCAATCCGAAGGCAAGGTGATGCGCATGGCCAAATACCGCGATCTGTTAGAGCGTATATAGTCACCGGTCTCCGGTCATCTCATAAGGAGGAGGGGGCTTGGCCCCCTCCCCAGAAGTTCCAACTGCCATCCCGTCTACCAGGGTAAGAGGTCCGGAGCGAACTTGCCGATCATGCCCACGACCAGGACCACGAAGATAATAATGGGCAGGATGACGCCACAGTAAACGCGCAATCCCTCGGGGAAGCGCATGCCTTCACCGGTGTTGGCCTCTTCCATGAAGCTCTTCCAGCCCCAACCAAAACGGTGGGAACAGAACAGCGCGAATATCAACGCGCCAACCGGAAGCAGCGTGTAGCTCACAATGAAGTCCCAGAGATCGATGAATATCGACCCGGGTACACCGGGAAGCGTCTGAATGTGGCTCCACGGGCCGAACCCAAGTACCACTGGTATGGAGAGAACGAACACGGCAATGCCTTCCACCAACACAGCCTTGGTCCGCGTCCAGCCCCACTGATCCATAGCGTAGGCGGTAAGGTTCTCGAAGACCGCGACGACGGTCGTCATAGCCGCCAGTGCCACGAGCAGGAAGAAGAGTATGGACCATAGCTGTCCAAAGGGCATCGCATTGAAGATATTCGGCAGGGTAATGAAGACGAGGCCGGCACCGGAGCCGGGATCGACACCAAATGCGAAGGCGGTTGCGAAGATGATCAGTCCGGCCGTCAATGCGACCACCGCATCGATACCAATAACTCGCACCGATTCACCAGCCAACGCCCGTTGCTTGTTGATGTAGCTGCCAAATATGGCCATGCTGCCGATACCAAGACTCAGCGTGAAGAACGCCTGTGCCATTGCGGCATACACAGCGGCCAGACTCAGGCCGGCGAAATCAGGACGGAAATAGAACTCAAGACCCGAACCAGCCCCGGGCAGCGTCACCGCTCTGATGGCCAACACGATGAGCAGAACGAACAGTCCGCCCATCATGACCTTGCCTATCCGTTCGACGCCTCGCCTCAATCCCATTGCGCAAACGAGGTAGCCGATCACCACGACAAGGAACATCCACAACATGAGTTGAGGTGTATTGGCAAGGAGCCCTCCGAAGAAGGCGCCCAATTCATCCGGAGACCTGCCTATCAGATTGCCCACGAGTGAATGGTACAGATACGCAAGAGTCCAGCCGGCAACCGTCGTGTAGAACATCATCAGGATGAGGTTGCCCAGAATCCCAATATGGCCGTATACGTGCCACTTGCTGCCCTGTGGTTCCAGCGCCGTCATAGCGCCCGCGAGGTTCCTCTGGGCGGCACGACCCATGGCGAATTCCATGGTCATTACGGGGAAGCCGAGTATTGCCAGGAACACCAGATAGATGACAATGAAGGCTGCACCACCGTGCTCGCCTACTACCCATCCAAATCGCCAGATGTTGCCAAGGCCAACAGCGCATCCGGCCGAGATGAGCAGAAAGCCTAACCTCGTTGCCATTTGTTCACGTTGCTGCATAGTCACCTCCAATACTGCAAAACCAATAAGCCAGCGAGCGTATCGACCCCTCCTTCGGATAATAGAATGGGCCGATGCCCATCAGCGATTCACAGGCAACGGCCACCACCAGGACCCGCAGGACGCCCGGCAAGGACTTCGATAACAGGCGGCACCTGCTCGAGCAGATGCCATATGTACTATATGGAGCGGCAAATCCAAAAGTCAATAGGAAGACACGTGATTGAACACCGAACAGTTGCTGCATTGGCAGGGCTGATGTCGCATCACGCATCCCATCGCACGCAGCATCAGTTTGACCTCAGACGATAGATGCTTTATAGTTCGTTTGGTTAGTAGATTAGTCACTAATCTCCATACGCGTAACGGGAATCGATGGGCAACGACATGAACTCAGATTACCTATATGCCGACGAAGTGCGCCGGAGATCAACTCCCCGGGGCGCACAAGGACATTCGGGTGTCATGACAGTCGAGTGGAAGTCTGCCTCGGGGTGGCCTACGTGGTCACGCGTGGCCGACAATAGAATGCGTCGGTTCAATATGCAGTCCCCGGATACGCACAGGTGGTGGCTGTCTGTTAACGCGAGGCAACCGTCCCGGAAACATGCCGATCTGCACGGCAACGGCGATTTCTATTTCAAGTACCAGTCCCCTCCGCACTGTAGTCCTCTGCGATAGACAGGGCTGCTGGACGCATCTTCGTGCGGCCGTGTTCTTCGAGCAGGGTTCCCAACCATCATCTGAGGAACCGGCATCTATCCACTGCGTTTGAGCCTCAAGCGGAGCCGCCGCCTGATGCCACGAATTTCCGCGGATCGCACACCGCATGCGCTCACAGCTCCAGCGGGAGCATCGAGACTCCCAAACGCAAATCAATTGCAGGAGGAACACAACGTGATAGGCCAAGTAGATCAACTGAATTACAGGAACACGAGAATAGCGAAACTGACACGGGGTATCGCCAGAGATTCAACCGAACTCATCGGTAATACGCCGCTCGTCATGCTCAACAGGGTCACACAGGGAGGCACTGCACACGTCGCAGCCAAGCTCGAATCGTTCAATCCACTATCCAGCGTCAAGGACCGTCTGGGAGTAGCGATGATCGCATCCGCAGAGGAGAGCGGTTTGATGAACGAGGATACGGTCTTCGTTGAGCCGACCAGCGGAAACACTGGCATCGCACTCGCCTTTGTATCTGCAGCGCGGGGCTACCGTCTGATTCTCACCATGCCCGACACCATGTCGATGGAACGAAGGCAATTGCTTTCTATCTTTGGCGCGGAACTTGTCCTCACTCCGGGATCGGAAGGGATGGCGGGAGCGATACGCAAAGCAGAGGAACTGGTGCGAGACAATCAGGACTACGTGATGCTGCAGCAGTTCAACAACCCCGCCAATCCGGAGATACACCGGCTCACTACGGCAGAGGAGATATGGCGTGACACAGAGGGAGAAGTGGACATTCTGGTCAGTGGCGTGGGTACCGGAGGAACCATCACAGGTGTCGCGGAAGTGCTCAAGGCGCGAAAACCAGGTTTCAGGGCAGTAGCCGTCGAGCCTCTCGACTCGCCGGTGCTATCCGGAGAGAAGCCTGGGCCGCACAGGATCCAGGGAATCGGCGCGGGATTCATCCCGAACGTTCTGCGCACTGAATTGATTGACGAGATAGTCAAGGTTTCGACTGACGATGCGGGAAGGATGGCGAGGAGACTCGCGAGAGAGGAAGGCATCCTCGCCGGGATCTCCTCCGGAGCTGCAGCATGGGCAGCGATACAGCTTGCGCACAGGCCGGAAAACAAAGGCAAGCTGATAGTAGTGGTTCTGCCTGACACTGGAGAACGTTATCTCTCCACCTGGCTCTTCTAGGATCTAGAGACGGCATCGAACGACCGCACGGGAGGCACACCATGAGACTGTACAACACGTTATCGGGGACCAAGGAGAAGTTCGTCACTTCCGGTGACGAGGTGAAGACGTACGTCTGCGGAGTAACTCCGTATACCGAAACGCACATGGGTCATGCCATGAGCAATATCATCTTTGACGTGGTCCGAAGATTCTTTCTGTTCCGTGGCTACAGGGTGAGATACGTCCAGAACATCACCGACGTGGACGACAAGATCATCGAACGCGCTACGGCACGTGGCGTGCCGCCATCAGAACTCGCGCACGAGTACACTGAACGATTCTTTCAGGAGATGGACAGGCTGAACGTGCTGCGAGCCGACGTGAACCCCAGGGCAACTGAGGAGATTCCGGTCATCGTAGAGATGGTTCAGGCGCTCATCGATAAGGGGCACGCGTATGCTGCCGGGGGCAGTGTTTACTTCCGAATTCAGACTGTCCCAAATTACGGACAGCTGTCGCGGCGAAGTGTAGATACTATGATTGCCGACACCAGCCTTTCGCGCCTCGATGAAAAAGAACATCCGATGGACTTTGCTCTGTGGAAAGCCGCAAAAGCTGGAGAGCCCTCGTGGGACAGTCCGTGGGGTCCGGGCAGGCCGGGGTGGCATATCGAGTGCTCCGCGATGGTGCGGAAGCATCTTGGTGAGAGCATCGACATCCACGGGGGCGGGTTGGATCTTGTATTTCCACATCACGAAAACGAGATTGCGCAGTCCGAGAGCTATAGCGAGGTGAAGCCGTTCGCGAGGTACTGGATGCATAACGGACTGCTTCAGTTCGACAAGGAAAAGATGAGCAAATCTCTGGGCAATCTCGTGACCGTAAGAGAGGCACTGGAGAAGAACAGTCCTGACGGGCTGCGGGTCTTCGTACTCAGCTCTCACTATCGCAGTCCGCTGACCTACTCCGAGGATGCGCTGCAGGCGGCGGAGAAGAACGTGGATCGGCTGCGCCAGGCAGCAGCACATGAGGCTATCTTCGACGCGTCAGATGAGTCGATCGACGTTGACCACTTCTTCGACAGGTTCGTGAAGGCAATGGATGACGACTTCAATACACCGCGAGCGCTGGTCATACTCTACGAACTGGCGAGAGAGATCAACCGTCGCGGCAGTGTCGGGGCGAATACAGCGGCGGCTCAGGAGACTCTGCGACAACTGAGCAAGGTGCTTGGATTGACGCTGAATCCGATCGACCACGCAATACCGGATCAGGATCACATAGCTCGCGCTGTTTCGACCTATGCCTCGTCCGGGGATGACCACGGCACGACGACACAGGACACACACGATGTGCGCACGTCAATAGATAACCTCATCGCGCTGCGCGCCCGGTTGAGCAGGGAACGGCGCTGGCAGGAGGCGGACGCCCTCCGCCACGAACTTGAGGAGGCGGGGGTGGTACTGGAGGATTCGCCACAGGGTACCAGGTGGAAGGTGAAGCCGCGCGCCTTTGCGGGAGAAAGAAGATGAGCACAAATGCACTTCGACAAGTACGAGAAGACCTTCAAGCGGTATTCGCAAAGGATCCGGCCGCAAGGAGTCTGCTGGAGGTGCTCTTCTGCTACCCGGGCCTGCACGCACTGTGGTTTCACCGAATAGCACACTTCCTGTGGACGCATAGGCTGCGATTCTTGGCCAGAGTTCTGTCGCACGTCAGCCGATTCCTGACACAGATAGAAATCCATCCTGGAGCACGCATAGGGCGACGGTTCTTCATCGACCATGGATCAAGTGTGGTCATAGGCGAGACCGCCGAGATTGAGGACGATGTGCTGCTCTATCAGGGAGTGGTTCTCGGAGGGACGACGATGGAGAAACGCAAGCGACATCCAACGCTCGCGAACGGTGTCACCGTAGGCGCAGGAGCGATACTCCTGGGGGATATCACCATCGGTGAGAACGCCAGGATCGGTGCGGGTTCGGTCGTTACATCCTCAGTACCGTCGGAAACCACTGTGGCAGGAGTACCCGCAAGACCGATATCATCTGAAAATGCGCACCCCGGGTCCGGGTACCTGCGCCCGGTGCCGCCGGAGCTGGCGGAAGTGCTCGCCCGAATACTCGAGAACTCACACCGCGCTGTCGGCCGAGAATCACGGATGAAGGCAACCCATTTCCACGAGCATCAGCCGGCAATATCACAGCACCGGGGAGGAGGCATTTAGTGGTATCTTTTAGCCCGTGACAGTGACACGGACGGACGGCGTGCAATGATGTCAAGCGCAGGGGTTACGCCCCGGCCGAAACCCCGGGGAGGCATTGAGAAACCAGTCTCTACAGCGGGCACGTCATCTCAACAGCAGAGGGCGATGGCTTTGGAGGATGTTATGAATAGAGTGTATCTTGATTACGCCGCCACGACTCCAACCCATCCAGACGTGGTGCAGGCAATGCTGCCGTTCTTCGGCGAGTCATTCGGCAACGCATCGAGCCTGTACTCCTACGGGAGAGAAGCAAGAGCGGCCATAACCGCCGCAAGGTCGAGCGTCGCTCGCCTGATCGGCGCCGACGAAGACGAGATCGTGTTCACCGGAGGTGGAACCGAGGCAGACAACATGGCGCTGAAGGGAATCGCGTTCGCTGCGGACGGAAAATACAACCACATAATCACCACTTCCATCGAGCACCACGCGGTGCTGGGCAGTTGCGAGTTCCTGGAGAATCTGGGGTTTCATGTGACTTATCTGCCGGTGGACAAGTACGGATTGGTCGCTCCGGATGACGTGCGCAAGGCGATCACCGATAACACCCTGGTCATTTCGGTGATGCACGCGAACAATGAGGTCGGCACTATTCAGCCTATAGCGGAGATTGGCAGGATAGCCCGGGACGCCGGTGTGTACTTCCACACCGATGCCGTACAGACGGCCGGCCACGTGCCGATCGCCGTCAATGACATGGGAATCGACCTGCTCTCAGTATCGGCCCATAAGCTCTATGGGCCGAAGGGGGTTGGCGCTCTGTTCGTGCGAACCGGAACGCGGATCAGTCCGCTTATCCACGGCGGAGCGCAGGAACGGAACCGCCGCGCAGGAACGGAGAATCTCGCAGGAATCGTAGGTTTCGGCACAGCAGCTGAACTGGCCCGAGGCACCATGACCGAGGAAGCAACGGTGCTTGGAACTCTCCGCGACAGGCTTATCACGGGCCTGCTGGAGCGTATACCTGAGGCACAACTGAACGGACATCCAACCAGCAGACTGCCGAATAACGTGAATGTCAGTATCGACTACGTCGAAGGCGAATCGATGCTGTTGCACCTGGACATGGAAGGCATCTGTGCGTCTACTGGTTCGGCATGTACCTCAGGGAGCCTCGAGCCGTCCCACGTGCTGCTGTCCATGGGCCTGTCGCACCAGTTGGCGCATGGTTCGCTGCGGTTGAGCCTGGGCAAGTGGACCACGGGAGAGGACGTCGAGCGCGTTCTCGAAACTCTGCAGGAAATCGTGTCCAAACTGCGGGCTATGTCGCCACTCTACAAAGCACCGGGGAGGAGCGCACAATGAGCGATGAACAACCTGTCTACAGTGAGAAGGTGATGGAACACTTTCGGAATCCGCGGAATGTGGGCGAGATGGAATCTCCCGACGGCATTGGACATGTGGGCAACCCCGTCTGCGGCGATATCATGGAGTTGTACATAAGGGTCGTTGACCACGTCATCACAGATGCCCGCTTCAAGACCTTCGGCTGTGGAGCAGCCATCGCTACGAGTTCCATGGTGACGGAACTGGTTAAGGGAAAGACGATCGAAGAAGCCCTTGAACTGTCCAACCGTGCGGTCGCAGAGGCTCTCGGAGGCCTGCCGCCCATTAAGATGCACTGCTCCGTGCTTGCGGAAGAGGCGTTGAAGTCCGCTATAGAGGACTATCTGCAGAAGCACCCGAAGCCCGATTCAGCCTAGAGGGATCCGGCGCGGGTTCCTGCTCAATCGGCGGTGTGCACTGGCGCTTGTGCTGCACGAGATCGGCTATGGTCGTTCCCGCAAGCACATCCTCAACCGCCCGATGCACCCGACACCAGACGTCACGTGTAACGCAGTCCGGGCTACGCGGACATGTCGAAGCATCATCGACACAAGCCGTGGGAGCGGTGGTGCCCTGGATTGCCCCCACAACCGCGCTCAACGTGATGTCTTCGGGAGGTCGTGCGAGAACCACCCCACCACGACTGCCTCGCTCGGTTCTGACGAATCCAGCCGCCACCAGAGGGCCGAGGATATGTTTCGCGTAGTTCAGAGAAACCTCCTGACGGTTGGCAATCTCCCGTAGTGCCAGCGGAGTGTCGCTGCGGTGAGCCGCGATCTCAATGAGCATCCGCGTGCCGTATCGAACTTTTGTAGATACTCTCATGGAACTACTCGGCGATTAGTGACTATGGCTTCCGAGTATAACACTATTGTGCGCAAGGAGCAGTCTCCGAGAAGACCACGGTACTGGATCTCGTGGTGCAAAGTGAGCTGCTAGAGGTCCGGAGGTGTGGCAACGCCGGGGGGATCGGTTCGTGAGAAGCACCGGGGTAGTATGCGCAGCTCAGGATCTGGCCCAGGCAACGTGACGCTTTCCTGATTACTGCAGGACGCGAAATAGAAGAGGTGGTCGTAGCGCACTTCGTGCACACTTGGGATGCGCAGGTGCGTATCGGAATGAAGACCGACCGCATGTGCCATGACACATTGCATCGCAACATGCCGCCCCGACAGCTTCTCTCATAGGATGGGTACTTCCGTGTGGAGCACCGGGCCGGGTAGCGCCCGAGGACGTGCTGGTCATGCAAGGGGGCTGGCTGGTAGAGGTGTTGATGCCGATGAGGGTGGTCTTCGGCAGACCATTATAGCCAGATGACGACCGTCTGCCACCAGGACGTTGTGCTCTTCCTGGCCCACGACTCACCCGGCTTGCCGGTCCCCTTTGCATGATCGTCTCTTGAGAGAGCCACGGCGCTCTACTGCTCATCCTGCAGTTTGCACACCCTCGTCCCTGTCATTACACTGGCGCGAATACTGTTGAAGCTGACGATTGGAGA
>PUON01000106.1 GCA_003552125.1 Dehalococcoidia bacterium
AAGATCGCCCTATACGACAGCACCGATACGAGCGGGAAGAACAGCCCAATACTGAGCACGGCGTCGGCAATCGCCTGTCCCCTTCGTGACAGACGACTGAAGAAGATATCCACACGTACGTGGGACCTGTGCAGAAGCGCATAGGACCAACCCAGCGCATACATGGTGCCGCCAAGCATCATGGACGTCTCGTAGGCCCAGTTCGTCGGCGAGCGAAAGATGTACCGCATGGAGATCTCGAACAGCTGTACCAGGATAAGTATCACCACCAGCCAGCGTCCGTAGGATCCGATGGTCTGGATAATGCGCTCGAAAGCCCCCAAGACTCTATTCATAAGTACTCCTTACTACGCGGTTGCCCCGGCTTTTCAGCCGGGGCAACCGCTCAGAGGTCTCACAAGCATCCGATCAATGATTCAGGATGGTGATCATAGGGGTTCGAACGCCGTCAATTCGCCGTACTCACCCCACGCTCTGTTGAACTCCTGCAGAGATTCCAGAATCTCTCTATACAGAGGCCGTTCGCCTTCGGCAGCAGTCTCGTAGTATTCATTTGCCGCCTCGAGAACTGCGCGATCGATGTCCGCCGGGAGCTTGATTACCTCGCCACCAACATCGATGAACTGCTGTACGCCGTACATACTCTCGTACTCCAGCCACTGGTGATGACGGTCGGTACCCGCGATCACAGCCTGCTCGATGATGAATTGCAGGTCATCAGGCAGAGCCTCATACTTGCTCCTATTCAGATAGAAGGCAAGTGGATCGTTAGGGGACCTGGAGGCCGAGAAGTAGTGATAGTCCGCTACCTCGTGGAAGCCCATGGGCCAATCCACGGCAGGTGATGAGTACTCAAAGGCGTCGAGCACGCCACGCTGCATTGCCTCGTAGACCTCACCGCCAGGCATGAATACAACAGCCAGTCCCATCAGCTCGAGGATCTCGCCGCCGTGTCCGGCTGCGCGCATCCTGAGGCCCTGCATGTCAGCAACAGAGTTCACGCGGACATTGGAGTGCATCCAGATCTCTGCCGGCTGCGGACACACGTTGCCGATCGCGATCACATCGTATCCCTCGACCATTCTGTTGAGGAAGTCGATACCATGCTCGTAGAACCACGCACGAGTGGACTCTGGAGTGGCCTGAATTGGTGATGAGCTGAACAGTCCGGCCTCGGCCCACTTATCGAGGTTATACATCGTACACGTGTAGGTTCCATCGATCACGCCCTGATCGATCGGATCCATTTCTCTTGTCGCCGGCACGATGGAGCCGCCGGTGTAGGCGGTGAACTGCAGCCTCCCGCCGCTCATCCTATTGATGTTGTCACATATCTGGGCACCAAAAATGTGCGCCGGATTAGCAGCATCAAAGGATGTCTGGAAGGTGAATTCATACACCTCATCCGTTGGGTCCGTTGGAGTCGGCGTCGGGGTTGGAGTCGGGGTTGGAGTTGGCGTCGGGGTTGGAGTCGGCTCGTCAGGCGTGCATCCCATGACGAGACTGCCAACCAGCAGACCCACCACCGCCACCATCAATAATGCTTTCTTGGTCATCTGCTATTCCCTCCTGTAATTCTGAGTCAATCCAGGCGTGCGGGAGAGTTCAATTCACGCCACAAGATACTGCTCCATAGGCATTTCACCTCCTCGGATTTGTACGTTCGCTACTTCACAACATTCGTTCAGTCAAGCAACGCAGGGACACACATACGCGACCCTCAGTTGGAGTGATTTGGGACTCCGACCAGCATCAGTTGTCTCTGCCACAAAGACATCAGGGAGACACCACCTGGTGCTTCAGGGCCACCCGCGATTCGCCGGTCTCCTTCGACCATCGTATCCGAGCGCGTTAACGAGTGTCAATACCTTTAGTCTTCGCTTCGACCAGTTTTTGCACAACCCTTCACACTGAAGAGGACACCGGCACTGGACTTTGGACCCGCGACAAGCTTCCTGATCTGCATTGTCACCCTAATGACACTCACCACGTTATCATCGTATGCGACGAGCAATTACCTGTCAATAGCTGTGTGCGTCGCGGTGCGGCAGAACGACGGGAAGGGACGAACACCTGCCTGGTCGCACACATTGCTCAAGACAATCGAAACTGCGTCCGCATGTCTTGGTGGATCCGATGAACTCTCACGACATCTGGAAGCAGGAGCGCCAGTCATCGGGGGTGTCACCAACGCACTGTTATGTCCATCACAGCATCAGGGTGCAGTTCAATATGTGGTGGCCGTTCATCGCCGGAGAGCAGCGGCCACCACAATGGAGCCAGTGAGATTGGGGTTAAAGGACCGGAACGTACTTGCCGAAGTCCAGATCGCGTGCATTACTGAATGGCTTATAGGTGCCGTCCGCTACCTTGGCATTCGCCTCCTCGATCGCGTCATCATTCAACTCGATCCCAAGTCCCGGCAGGTCAGGGATCTCGAGGTAGCCATCCACGATCTTAAGTCGAGGCTCCACTGCCCATGGTGCCATCTGCTCGTGCTCCTGGATTAGGAATGGATGTACCGCGGCGGACAGGTGTGCGTTCGCCACCGCCGCAACCGGTCCGAAAGGATTATGGGGAGCTGCCTTGGCCTGATACGCCTCACACATGGCACAGATCTTCATGGCCTCGGTGATCCCGCCCACCTTACCGACGTCGAACATGATGACGTCAACCGCACCTTTTTCGAGATACTCCTTGAGATCGAGCTTGCTGTTCAGTCGTTCGCAGGCCGCGATAGGAATGTTCACCGCATCGGCGACGCGTTTCATCATGGTGATCATGCCAACCGGAACCGGTTCCTCATACCAGAACAGGTCGAACTGCTCCAGCTTCTTGCCAATCTTGATCGCAGTGCCGGCATTGAACTTGCCATGACACTCGACCATCAGATCCACTTTCGGCCCGACAGCCTCACGAACCGCCGCCACGCGGTCAACCACTGCATCTATCTCGTCGGGGCGGTAGCCATGGTAGCCGTCGCGTCCGGGCCTGAACGGGTCGAACTTCATGGCGGTGTATCCTTCGTCCACCAGCTCTCTGGCAAACTTGCCCAACTGCTCCGGCGTGTATTCAATCACTCCCCATGGTTCCGAGAACAGGTCAGCCTGGGCGGAATCCGGGAACGAATTCCAGGTGCCTCGCATGTGAGGGTACAGCCTGATGTACTTGCGGTACAGGCCGCCCAGGAGCTCGTACACGGGCACACCGAGAGCCTTTCCCTTAATATCGTAGAGTGCCACGTCGACGGCACTGATCATTGCGTTCATATAAGAGAACGACGTCTGCTGCAGCATCTTGATCCAGAGTCGCTCAATATTGAACGGATCCTCGCCTACGAGGATGGACTTAAGCATCTCAACCTGCGCAGCGAGAATCGCCGGGTGACTGACCACATTCTCGCCCAGGCCTGTGATGCCCTCGTTGGTGTAGACCCGGGTGAAGGGGAGTGGGCCACACATGACCGCCTTGATATCCGTAATCCGAAGCATCGACATACTCACCTCCTTCGCGTTCTCCAGAAAGACTGAAGGAATGGTAGAGCGGCATCACCGAATCGTCAATGGTTCGTGAGGCATGCCCATGAGCACGCGTATCCCGCCATCTGCAGTTGCACCTCCGAAGGAAGGCCATGTATACTTGCGCAGATTCAGTTGACGCAGGGTTGTCGCAACAGCAGCGGACGGGTGATAATGGCGCCATACAGCAGCAACAAGCTGGGAATTGCCACAAGACTTCGCAAGGGACAGTCTTCATCCCCTTCAGGTACGAGAGGAGCAACATCCCGGTAATGGCCAACTTTTTCGCAACCACCATCCTGTGTTTCCTGCTGTACCTGGGGTTGACCACCGCGACAGGCACGCTG
>PUON01000140.1 GCA_003552125.1 Dehalococcoidia bacterium
CATGTGACGCCCTGCTCTGGAACAGACAGACATACGGGGCCGAACGTGACGCCTGATGGCAGCACTCCACTGCAACCCTGCCGGGTCCTTGCCCGAGGACTGAGTCCGCCTCAAGGTCACAGCAGGTACAGAATGAGAACAGTAATGAGGTTCCCGCCGTTGTGTGCAAGGACGGGGAAGAGCAGACTGCCGGTTTCAAGCCGGAGCACCGCCCATACCAGCCCCCCTATGAAGGGAAACAGGAAGGAAAAGACACCGAAGTGAACACCATCAGCATAGAGCAGGGCGTGCACTATGCCGAAGTGAAATGCGGTAACCAGCACGGGTAACAGGACCTCGGGTGCCTTCCAGGACGACCACTCCACCGTACTCTTCGCGCCCAATGCAAGCATCAGCAGAGAGAGGAATACACCGCGATGAACCAATTCCTCAGCTATGCCCGGCATGGTGGCCTGGTACAGCAGTGTCTCTATCGTCACCGTGTCATGAGGTTCTACGAATACCAGGAAGTTAATGCCCACGCTTATCCCAACGAAGAGGGCCGTCCAAACGATGGCGGGGACTGTGGAACCGGGACGTTGTCTCAGCGTGAGGCCTATGTCCCTGGCTGACAGAGGCCCGAATCGCAGAAACAGCAGCACCCAGGCCACCCCCAGGAACTTTCCTATCCAGTTCCATTGTGTGCCCTCAGGATGAAGGTCAAGAACTCCAGGCACATGGAGAAGCACGGCATCCAGCGCCATCAGGGTCACGAACAGCATCGCGTAAGAGGAGCGGCGGTCCCGCACCAGAAGCAGAGCCAGGACTACCAGCGCGGTTGTGACTATCCACCTTAGCAATAGAGTTAAGGCAAAGTCCATGATCGTTCAATATACTGGTTCAGGCGTTTCCGTCCTAATCGGCGATGGCAAATCCTGCCAACCTTGACCTCTCTCTGGCCCTTCCCTACCGGCGACACCAGTGCCGATTGGATCCTTGCTGCAATCCACAGCATGGAGCAGTCTCGACACGGCGAGAGGAATCGCAACACGGGCGTGCGTTCGGCCGCACGTTGTGAGATCATGGTGATGACGTGCTGGTATATCCGTTGACTGAACGTGGCCCACGTTCGGGAGGTTTGACAATCGGACGCACTGGCCATAACCTACAGTCGTACGACCAAACAAGTCGTGTCGGCTCCCTTTGAATTGATGGCAGGAAACCCGTGTTGAGCAATACCAGACGCACGAACATGGAGAATCACATATGTCACTGACGCAGGAGATCAAAGACTTCGCACTGGACCTGGGCTACCACGATGTGGGCGTCACCAGTGCAGACGCATTTCCGTGGTACGCCGAGGCACTGGGAGCACGCGACTCCAGTTTCGACTTCCTGATTGAGGGTCCGCTGAAGCCCATTGAAGGCTCGGATCCCCGAAGTGTCATGCCCGAGGCGAAATCCATCATCTGTACTGTGTACGACTACAGTCGAGAAGGATTTCCTGCCGAGCTTGCCGGCAGGATAGGCAGAATGTATCAGTCGCGCGCCTCAAACCAGTCGAGCAACCGGACAAACGGTGCGCGACGCCAGCTCTTTGTGGACTATCTCGAGAAGCGCGGCATCAAGACGATGTTCGGTCCCGCGTTCAATGTTCCGGAGCGACTTGCCTCCGCTCGGGCAGGAGTCACGACCTATGGCCGCAACAACTTCGCCTATGCGAACGGTTCGGGATCCTTCAACGTGTTGTTGGCCTTCACCGTAGACGCCGAGCTGGAGTACGGTACACCCACCGTCGAGGCCCCCTGCCCCAAGGATTGCCGACTATGCGTCGACGCATGTCCGACCGGCGCACTGGAGCCGTTCAGGCTCGAACCGCGGAAGTGCATCGCGTACAACACCTTCATGACGCAGGAGAACTTCCGACCTCATACCACCAGCCACATCCCTCCGGAAATCAGGCAGAAGATGGGTACCTGGATTCACGGCTGCGACGTTTGCCAGGAGGCATGCCCGCGCAACCAGCCCCGTCTCAAGGCGATGGAGACGTGGCCGACAAGCAGCTTTCTCAATCGGTTCGCAGAGCAGTTCGACCTCCGCAAGATGCTGCTGCTTACCGATGAGTACTTCGAGAGGGTGCTGCGACCGGTGATGTACAACTACATCGGCCACAAGCGTTACTTCCAGCGCAATGCCGCCATAGCCCTTGGCAACAGTGGCGACCGTTCACACGTGCCTTATGTTGCTCAGGCACTAGAGGACAGTGATTCGCTGGTCCGTGGGTACGCAGCCTGGGGTCTTGGTCGACTGGGCGGACAGGACGCGAGGACGGCACTCGAGAAGGCCCGCTCCGTCGAGACCGGTGAGAAGGCATCACAGGAGATAGAAGCCGCACTGGCCGCATAGGATTGCGAAGACTGGGCTGAGGTCATGTCGCGTGCCAGGCAAGCTGCTGCGGGCTTCATCGGCCGGCTACGTATGCACCGGCGGCCTGTATATCGCATCTACTAGAAGTGCTGGCAGTCAGCGAAATGGCACCGTAAGGTGGGCCCCGGGCTCAGGACAGGACAGAGGCGAGGTTAAGGCAGAGTCCTTTAGCACTCGTGTTCTGTGCCTCCGGCGACTTGTGGCCTCCATGCCGTTCCCAATTCGTCACCATACTCGTCAGTCTGTCCAAAGGACTCTAATCCACGCAGTTACTGGTTTGGCGCGGGGGGGCCACCGTGACGGCTGGATTTCCTTTCGACTGAGCCTCACTTGCGGACCGTGGCACCTTGCGTCTTCGCTCCATTTCGCCGTCACGCTCAATGATGGAACCGGGAGTGCTTTGACGTAAGGGGGATGATCTGGCTAATCTAAGGGTGAGCGGGCTGAGTTTTGCAGCTTCTCAGATCGTGGGGGTAAACGATAGTACAGTGATAGTGCCCTATCGTCAGCAAGGATGTGGCCGCCGATGAAGATGCGCTCTGGCTCGTTGTTTCGGCTGCTGATCGTGCCTTTGATGGTGTCGTCTCTGCTGGCAGGCTGCGCACCGGAGAATACGCAGCCGGATGTCGTGCTGTCGGACCCTGTCGAGTCAGCGCTTCCGGAGCCGCAACTCGACGGCGACGTCTCCGTCGAGCGTTCATTATCGGAGAGAAGATCTGTCAGGGACTACAGCGAGGAACCTCTGACTCTGGAAGCGGTATCCCAGTTGCTGTGGGCTGCTCAGGGCATTACCGATCAGAGAGGATTGAGGACAGCGCCATCGGCGGGGGGGACGTATCCACTGGAGACCTACCTCGTGGCAGGGAATGTAGTGGACATGTCTCCCGGTGTGTATCGCTATGATCCCGGAGCGCATCAACTGTCGAAGGTTCAGGATGGAGATATCAGGTCGGAACTGGCGGGTGCCGCTCTGGGCCAGCAGTTCGTTGCAGATGCCGCCATCAATATCGTGTTCACCGCAGTATTCGAACGGACGACCCGAGCATACGGTGGCCGCGGTACGCAGTACGTGTATATGGAGGTCGGACACGCCGCGCAGAACGTCTATCTCCAGGCCGTTGCACTGGATCTGGGGACGGTTGTGATCGGGGCGTTTCACGACGACGATGTGGCAGAACTGTTGGGGCTGTCTCAAGATGAACAGCCTCTCTACATCATGCCGGTTGGGAAGCTGTGATGGTGGTGACCTTCCTCCGCAATCAATGCCAGTGAGAACTGGGATCTTCGCATCGTTTGATGAAGACTACAGGACGCACACGTACTGGAAAGCAAAGCGCCTCCCAGCCATCAATCCTTCCAGGACACGTGGCAGCAGATGATTCTGATGCCGACTGTGTAAACACCGTCATCACGCGAGACCGGTTTTTCACCCTCTCTTTTCCGTTGCTATACTCGGA
>PUON01000024.1 GCA_003552125.1 Dehalococcoidia bacterium
AACACCACATACTTTGCAGGTTGCTGTAGACAAGGCCGGCGCCACAATTCGGACATGGTGGCTGAGAAGAGCGTCTCTTGTTGCGCCGCGGCGGGGTTCTCACACTTTGTTGGTGCACAGTGGCGCGCCATGTCCCCATTCCGCTATCGTAAGCGAACTGCTTGCCGGCACACTGGTTATTCGCACAGCGCCACGCACCGTGTTCAACATCGTAGAACATCATCGCGAGTCCACAGTGGGGGCATTCATCCCTGAGTGCGCGATGACAATTCCAGCAAGGTTCATTCAATCGGGACGGATTCGGATTCAAAGCACCGCAGTACGTACATTTCTTGATGAGACGGCGATCGGCCGTAGGTCTCAGCCATTCATCAGTAACACCGGGCATCGCGGCGTTGCGAAGGTGAGAAGAGCGTTCGCTCTCCGTCACGGGTCTGAACGCGTCACAATTCGTCTGGGGTGCCCGGTGTGGACAGGTAGGCGGCTCTCGATCATAGAAGCGGGCACACCAGGAACACTGGATGGCTTGAAACGCCCGGAACCTGGCCCTCCTCAACGGAGGTGCTCCGGGCGCATCCATCGCCTGAATCTCTGCTGCACCTGACGCGTCGAACCGACAACCGCAGTGGCGGCATTGCCACCGGCCATCGTTCATGCTCAGGACTTCATGAGTCCCACAGGTAGGACACTCAACGGGACTACGATCGTACTCAGCCCTTGCGCCCTCATGGCCCAGAACCTGGTAGGCAGTGTTGATGCGCCGAAACACGGCTTCAGCTTCGGATTGTCCCGGATTTCGGTCCGGATGCCACATTCGTGCCAGACGGCGAAATGCGACGTTGATCTCCTCCTGGGTTGCGGTCCTGCTGACCTCAAGAGTCTCATAGTAGCGGTACTTTCTCATGGCAGAGGCAACAATTCCAGCATAGTCAGGACACACCCCGGGTCGAGGGATCCGGCAACAGTGCGTACGCAACACCTTACCACAGGGCAGCAACTCTTGCTATTCGCGAGGCTCTGTCCCGGCAGGATAGGATAGATCGCACTGCCACAGATTCAGCCGGATGTATCCGCAACGGCGCAACGGGCACACGGCTATTTGGGCGGTGTCATTACGTACCTGCGTACCAGGAATACGGCCAGACCGATCAGCACCACACCCTCTATAACGAGCAGCATAAACGTGGCCTGTGCAGGGATCGTCATACGAAAGGCCACCAATATGCACACAATTCCTGCGAGACCGGGCAAAGCGCGCAACGCCACGTTTTTTCGAAATCTCCCATCAATTTGAGCCACGGATATCCTCCCGACGAGTCGCCCCGAGTGTACAACCACTTTGGTCATGGCGCAACGGTAGCAGCAAGGAAATGGGTGACGGCAGAACGCAAAGGCCCGCCGGGATCTGGCCAGCCTGGATGAAGCGATGTGCATGCCCCCAGGACATCTGTGTACAATCCGGCAGGAGGCCTCGAACAAGAAGCGCTCTCCACGGGAGGTTAGACAGATGAAGATATTGGGGTTCTGTGGCTCACCAAGGAACGGGAACACGGAGTGGATGATTGATAAGCTGCTTGAGGGGGCGCGCAGTGTGGGTGCTGACACCGAACATATCCTGCTGAAGGACAGGGATATCAGACTGTGCACGGGCTGCCTTGCCTGCGAGATGAAGGACGAAACAACCCCCGGCGTATGCGTTATCAAAGACGATATGGAACCCATCCTCGCCAAGATGGTGGCGGCGGACGGCTTCGTATTCGGAACGCCGAGCTATTTCTACATGCTCTCAGGTCTCCTGAAGAACTTCATGGACAGGACGATTCCTGTCTGGCCATTACTCAAGGGCAAGTCGGCTGCGGGCGTGGCAGCCGCTGAGGACACGGTGGGCAAGGCTCTGGAGAACCTGAGAACGTATGCTGAGGTGTGTGGCCTTGAGTGGGCTGGTGACGTCAGTGCTTTTGCCAAGACGGCGGGAGAAATCGCCAACAACGAGGGTATCGCTGCCGCCCTTAACGGCCTTGGACGCAGGCTTGCTGAGGCCACAAGACCGGAGTAAGACAAGATGAGCCTATCTGAAAGCAGCAAGAATGAGTTGGCAACTGAACTGATGACAGCTCAGAACGATCGTGCCCCGGTAAGGTCTCTCTCGGAGCGCTTTCCTGACCTCACTCAGGAACAAGCCTACGGGATACAAATCGCCGCGACTGAGATGCGCATACGATCCGGCAGTCGCCTAATCGGGGCAAAGGTTGGATACACGAGTGGCGCGACCCAGGCACAGTTCGGGATCAACGAGCCCGTATTCGGGTTTCTGCTGGATACGGGGGTGTGCAGAGAAAGCGAAGCCGTGCCGCTCGACCGAATGATCTCGCCGAAGATCGAGCCGGAGATCGCCTGCCTGCTCAAGCGGGATCTCAAGGGACCAGGCGTGACGGTGGCACATGCGCTGGCGGCGATAGCCGGGGTAATTCCGGCGCTCGAACTCGTGGACAGCCGCTTCGTCGACTGGCGTGCAAACGCAATCGACATGACCGCAGACAACGCAGGGGGACGGGGCCTCGTGTTGGGCGGCAGACTCACGGCAGTGGAAGCGCTTGACCTGCGCAGCGTCGGTATCCGGCTTGAGAGAAACGGTCGCGTGATATCTGCAGGAACCGGAGCTGCAGCCCTGGGTAATCCCGCCGACGTTCTCGCGTGGCTGGCCAACAAGCTCGCGTACTTCAACCTTGGCCTGACCCGGGGACAGGGCGTGATTACCGGCAGCCTTGTTAAGGCAGAACCTATTATGCGCGGCGATTCTTATACAGCCGTGTTTGACCGCATGGGGTCGGTCACAGCGACATTCAAGTAGTGCAGCAAGCCGGATGAGAAACAGTCACATCTTCCTGCCATGAAGACAAGACGTCTACCGCAGCACCCTGTGGCGGCATGGTCCTTACAAATGCTATTCCGGCTACTCTGATGCTGTGCTCCGAGACGACAATCATCCCAGCCTCACCCTCTATTGGTACACCGGACATTTTTCTCCAGTTCGTCAGGACTTGACGCATACAAGGGATTTCTTCACCACAATTATCCTGTGCCTTCCAGACACATATGACTTTATCTATTACTATTCCTAATGACCTTTCATTCATTTCTTTCACACCACTTTGGTATTAATTTGACATGTTGTGTCATATTTTCTACACTTTCGTGCATCACATAGCAACAAGAGTTGCCCCGGAACAGCAGTGATGAAATGGCGGCAGATGAGGGACGAAAAGCAGAAGGTGATACGCAGTGGGGAGAGGAAGCGGGGAGGTACGTGATGTCCGTAGCCGTCAAGATGACGGGAGTGGACTCTCACCGGATCCGCAAGTACGAGGAGGCTAGACTGCTGACGCCGGCGAGAACGCCAGGTGGTCAGAGGCTGTTCTCTGATCGGGATATCGCCCAGATCCGGGAAATAGCAGCGTTGGAACGTGAAGGGGTGAATCTCAAGGGCATAGAGAAGATTATTGTGCTGAAGGAAGGGCAGGAAAGGGTTGGGAGCGATAACTCGACAAGTTGACAGAAGATAATTGAGGGAGGTGTAAGAGCTATGGTAATGCAGAGATGGGATCCTTTCGGCGACATTGTGACCCTCAGAGATGCCATGGATCGATTGTTCGAACAAAGTGTAGTGCGTCCTCAGCGTGGTGCAGGAGTGTCGGGTACGGCTGGTGCGAAGATGATGCCAGTCGATGTATTCGAGAAAGACTCGGATTACGTCATCAGGGCTTACGTGCCGGGAGTGAAAGCGGAGGACGTGGAGATCGGAGCGGAGAGAGATACAGTATCGCTCAAGGTTCATATACCCGGGGAAATTGAAAAAGCGGAGGCAGCGAACTACAAGTGGCTGGCTGCGGAACTGGGGTATGGAGAAGTAGTGCGCATGGTGACATTGCCGATGCCTATTAATGCCTCGGCGATCGACGCACAGGTGGACAACGGCGTACTGACCGTAGTCGTTCCGAAGGCTGAAGAGGCCAAACCTAAGAAGATTACCGTGAAACAGAAGTAGGGCGGGTATCTGTCCCGTAAGGCGCGGCCCTGTCTTCTGTGCAGAGTCCTGGAGAAGAGGGGAGGTCCGGGAGCAAGGGCCGCTGAACGGGCAGTTGGCGACACATACAGCGAGAGATGCTGCGAAGTACGGTGATGGGGATGTGAGTGGGGAGGGAAGAACCGAGTCAGATTGAAGAATCTGGCGGAATAAGGAGGTGAGACTATGGCAGATTTGACCAGGTGGGAACCGATGAGAGCGACAACTCTGAGGCAGGCGATGGACAGGCTGTTTGAGGACTCTTTCGTGAGGCCTTCCGGGCTGTTCCCTGCTGTCCGTCAGGAAATGCCAGCGATCGACATGTACCAGACGGACAAGGACGTGGTAGTCAAGGCATCTCTTCCCGGAATGAAGGGTGAGGACGTAGATATCTCGGTGACGGGAGATGTGCTGACGATCAAGGGTGAACACAAGGAGGAACAGGAGGTCAAGGAAGAGAGCTATTTCAGGAAGGAGATGCGATACGGTTCCTTTGTGAGGTCTCTTGAGATCCCTGTACCCGTCAAGGTGGACAAAGCCGATGCGGTCTTCGAGGACGGGGTCCTGACCCTTACGATGCCCAAATCCGAGGCCGTACAACCGAAGGCCATCAAGGTAAAAGCTGGAAAAGGAACGGAGTCAAAGTCGGGCAGTCAGAAGAAGTGACGCCTGAACAGCCGCTTCCCCGACTGTAATCCGTTTCGATAGTATAGGATACAAGGTTACGCCCTTCCCCGGGGGAGGGCGTCTTCATTACATCCTGCGTGCCTCACCGGCCTGTCTCAACGTCATCCGTGCAGTAAGCCACGAACTCCCAGCTACGCACTTGTCTGCGGGGACGCATGGGGCAAAGGGACCTTCACAATTGCCACAGTCCCACCTCCCGCAGAACCACTGATCTCGACAGTGCCTCCACACGCCCTGATACGCTCCTCGATCCCAAGCAGGTCAATTGACCTGGTACCATCCGGCTCACCTGCGGACAAACCCGCACCATCAGATTCCAGGGTAAGCAGCAGATACTCTTGAAGCGCTGAGAGCGTCACAGTTGCGCGCGTTGCCTCCGCATCTCTCGCCACCTCTGCAAGCCATTCCTGCGTAAGCCGGAACAGGGCAGTGGCCAGTACGGGCGGCAAGTCCCCATCCGCTGCCTCCAATTTCAGCGCACATACTATCCCTGATCGCTCTGCGAACTGGCTGGCCTGCCATTCCAGGGCGGCACAAAGCCCCAGGTCGTCCAGCATTCCCGGGCGCATCTCCGATATCAATTGTCGCAATCGCTGGGACATCATATCCACCAGGTCACTGATCCGGTGCAGTCCAGGAAGAGCTTCCTGTTGTGTTGGTGCGAGGATGCGTTCAAGGGAATTGAGGTCGAACTTAAGAGCTGTCAATTCCTGGCTGAAGTGGTCGTGCAATTCGCGTGCGATAGCGGCTCGCTCGTCCTCGCGCGCCGCCTGAATGCGAACCGTGAGCCGACGGAGCTGTTCCTGCGCTTTTCGAAGATCGGTGACATCGCGCAGGCTAACCAGGATACTCACCACAGAGTAATCACTGCCGCGCTCGGGAATCATCTGCCAGTCCAGCAGCACGCTTCCAGAAGCCGTCTCAAACTCGCACTGCCCCCTTTGCATGATGCCGCTGTCGAATACCCCCTGAAGACTCGACCCCCAGAGATCACGCATTGCGTCAGGTATTTGGATATCCGCCGCAGATCTCTCAGACGAAGAACTATGTATC
The DNA here is from genome assembly GCA_003552125.1 of Dehalococcoidia bacterium. GTDB lineage: Bacteria > Chloroflexota > Dehalococcoidia > GIF9 > AB-539-J10 > SKVJ01. The sequence continues at coordinate 5,804 of PUON01000024.1, forward strand.
ATGCCAAAGAGGCGTCCTGCAGCCTCATTCGCATAGATGACCTGCAGAGATGGATTGAAGCGCACAACGCCATCATGAAGATTCTCGCTGAGTGACCTGAATCGGCGTTCGCTCTCACGGAGAGCCTGCGCGGCTGCCTTTTCGCTGGTGATGTCCCTTACAAGGCCCTGGTAGCTGATAACTTCGCCGACCGCATTCCGACGGGCGACGACGTTACAGAGGCAGTCCATTACATCGCCGTCTTTCCTTCTGAATCGGATCTCCCAGTTGGTAACCGCACCATCCCGTGCCATCAGGGGGAGGAAGCTCTCTTCACGGCATCTTGGATCCTCGTATACGTCCTCAGCTCTGAGGTGCGCCACCTCTGCACGCGTATAGCCAAACATGTCGATCCACGCATCATTCACTTCGAGGAACTCTCCATCCGACGCTATGAGATATGCAGCATCCTTGGAGAGCTCGAAAAGCGCACGATACCTGGCCTCGTTCTCTGCAAGCGCACACGTAGCTTTGTGCGCAGCAGTAATGTCCATTATGTTACCCGTCACCCGCACTACCCTGCCGTCCTCAATGCGCGGATTGCCCACGGTCCGTACCCATCTGCATGCGCCTCTCGCCGTTACAAAGGGAAGCTCGAGGTCGTACGGCACACCATTCTCCACTGCCGCGCGAAATGCCCGCGCAATTATCCCCTGGGCCTCACCGGGGTAGGCAGCCAGGCCGACTGCCACATCAGGACTTGTCTCATCCTCGGCCAACTCATAGATATCGAACACGCCCCGGGTCCACACGAATCGGTCCGCGCCCACGTCGTAGGACCAGCCGCCGACCCGTGACAGCTGCTCGGTTGCCCGCAACAGTTGCTCACTCTCGTGCAATGCACGCTCGGCAGCCCTGCGGGCGGCGATATCTCGCGCGACTCCAAGTATGCCGATGAGCCCGCCTTTGGCATCGCGCAATGCGCTTAGCACGTTCTCCATCCACACCGTTGAGCCGTCTTTGCGGTAGTATTCGATGTCAACGACCATCGTTCGGTCGCGGTTCGCGTTCCCCGCTGCTTCAATCTCCATCTGTCGCTGCAGTTCCGCGCGCACACATGCCGCCGACTCCGGCGTGACCATCTCCTCCAGCGGCTGCCCTGCGCGCTCATCCGGAGTGAATCCCAGCACACGTTCGATCGCAGGTGTGACGAAGATTGTTCGGAATTCGAGATCCATAGTCCAGAGGATGTCGGCCATATTGGCGGTGAGAAAGGTGAGACGTTCCTGGGTGACTCGCCTCTCATCATCGGCAAGCTTCCACTCAGTGATGTCGATAGAGGTCCCCAGAAGGCCGATCATCTCACCATCAGCAGACAGGATGGGCGCCTTATCCGTCACGACCCAGCGACGGCCATCCGAGCTCGGAAGGCTCTCAACGATGCCAAGCTGTGGCTTGCCCGATGAGATCACCTCCCTGTCGATACGATCGGACTCAGGACCTGCATCACCAAGGAACTGCCATGTGGTCTGCCCGAGAAGGGCGGATCGCTCAACACCAAGCGCCGTGCAGTAGGCAGTGTTGACACTCACCACCCGGAGATCCCGGTCCTTCACATAGATGAAGGTTGGGAGCATATCCAGAGTCGCGTGAAGCTCAAACAACCCTTCGGGAAGCGAGTAGGGCTTCCCGGGATCGTCTCTGCGGGAGCCGTCGTTCACAGTACTTCACTCCAGGGCTTGCAGTGGCAATCGTCTTATAGGAGTACCCAGTGTACCACGGCACTTGTCCGGCGAGAATAGCCCGATGATTGTCTCGGAACAGAGCCGGTAGCGCTCGATGGTCGTAACTACGCCTGCCATGCAGGCATACTCTTTCCGAAGATACAACGTCCGCTCGAAAGTTGCAACGCCTCAGTTGTGCATCGACAAGGGGTGATTGCGCTGTCACCGTCCTTCACCCGGCGAAACGCACCTCGACTTCATTCACATCCCAGAGCGGCTCGATCTTCTCGATCACTTCCTGGCGGATTGTATTGGCAAACTGATTCGTCTCGGGAAGATCGACCGACACCGTCACCTTGCCCTTCTCGACCATAATTCCGGTAATCAGTTCAGTCTTGACGAGATCCAGCCCAACGAGAGGGTTCATAACCTTCTTCAGGCGACGCCGCACTTCCTCAACCGTAGTGGCCTTGCGCTCCTTCACCAGGCCATGGGTCTCCTCGTAGTTCTCTATGGCCGCGCGAAGGCCTTCAACCGCAAGTACCGAGCAGTGCGCCTTGAGGGGAGGCAATCCGCCAAGCTCATCCGCGGCCTGTTTCCACGTGATGTTCTTCGCCTCTTCGATGGTCTTACCCTTCGCCAATTCAGTGATGATAGAGCCCGTGGCGATATTCGAGGCACAACCGTACGATTCGAATGTCACATCATCGATGCGCTTCGTCTGATCATTGATCTTCAGGTATACACTCACCATGTCGCCACATGCGGGACTGCCCTCAGTCGCCTTCGCATTGGCGTTCTCAAGCTTCCCCACGTTACGTGGGTTCTTGAAATGGTCCATGACCTTCTCGGTGTAAGGCTGACTCATAGGAGATTCTCCTTTACTGTCCGGCAACAATTCCGTTCCTGTTCAGCGACTCATGGAATGGTCCCCGCCACGAGTGTCAGAGGCCGGCTACTGGAGCATTGCCAGCACTTCGACTGCATGCTGAACACCAAGCGGAGGGCTCATCAGCACCGGCACGGGCGTTTCGCCCAGGTCCGGCTTGAGTGCAAGCATGCTGCCCTGCGCACATACAACAACGTCAACCTGCTCAGCCACCTTACGAATGGACTGGATGACCATTTCGTTGTGCGCCTTTCGATCCCCTGAAATAAGCTTCTCGAAGGCGCCCGATGACAGTTCCTCGGTGACGGTGACGTCGCGACCGAGCTTCTCAGCCATGCGCTTGATGAGGCGCACCGTGGGACCCATTGTCGTGGGCAGCGTGGCAACAACTCCGATGCGGGAGCCGGTGCAGCACGCGGTCTCCGCCATGCGTTCGTCGACTTTCACGAGCGGCACACTCACCATCGTCGCGGCTATGTCGGCAACTTCACCCACTGAGGAGCACTGGTTGAATATGAGGTCTGCACCTGCAGTCTCAGCCTGTACCGCGTACTGGCAGATACGGCGTCTGACGCCGGGAGTCACGCCGCCATTCGCCAGTACCTCCGGCAGCAAACTATCATCAATTATGTTACGAACAGTCGCCTGAGGCGCCATCTCCGCGAAGAGCGCGTTTAGGTCCGCAACAGATACACTACTGGTATGTATGATGAACACCGACTTACTCATGCCTATTCTCTCCTCTTCGTACTGTAGATTCACGTTAGCCGGCAGCCATCCGGCGTCGGTCGCCCGCCAGTCCTATGGCACGATCGAGTTGAGTACCTCGACAGCATGTGCCACCCCGATGGGCGGGCTCATCAGCACCGGTATGGGTGTCTCCCCAAGGTCCGGTTTGAGGGCGATCATGCTTCCCTGTGCGCAGACAATAACGTCGACCCGATCGAACAGATTGCGAATCGTCTCAAGTAACAGTGCGTTGTGTCCCTGTCTGTCACCCTGCAGCATTCGCTCGAACGCGTCGGCCCTCAGTTCCTCGACCAGTGAGACCTCCGATCCCAGTCGCTCTGCCGTGCGCTTCAGCAGGCGTGTCGTCGGTCCCATCGTACTCGAGGCTGTGGCCACCACACCAATGCGTCGGCCGGTGCGACAGGCCACCTCCGCCATGCGTTCATCGATCTTCACTATCGGCACGCGAACCATGGAGCGGGCTACCTCCGCAGCCTCGCCTACGGAGGAACACTGGTTGAATATCAAGTCTGCACCGGATGCCTCAGCCTGTACTGCATAGGTGCAATACCTCCGAAGAACCTCCGGGGTGACAGCACCATTGGCGAGAACTTCCGGCAGCATGCTGTCGTCTATGATGTTCCGTACGATGACATCGGGAGCCATCTCATTGAAAAGCCGAGTGAGGTCATTGCCGGCCAGGCGGTTCGTGTGGATGATGAATACGGTCTTTCCCATGTGCCTCAGTCCTTTTCCCGTCGGTTTAAGCCAGACCATGACTGCGCCATTGCGCGTCGACTCTTACTTCGCCTCCTCAGACGGTGCTTCGTGCGGAGCCAGCGGACTGATCCTTCTGAGCTGTGCAACGACTTCCGAGGTGGTACTAATTACCTGATCTACTTCCTCCACAGTGTTGAAGCGTCCCAGAGTGAACCGGATGGAGCCGTGAGCACGTTCATGATCTCCACCAATGCCGAAGATCACGTGACTGCCCTCAAGAGAACGCGAGAAGCACGCTGAGCCCGTGCTCACTGCGAACCCCCGTATATCCAGATGCAACGTGATTGATTCGCCTTCCACATAGTGGAACGATACGTTCGCGTTCTGTGGGACACGGCTGCTGCGATGACCGTTGAGCACGGTATCCGGCACCTCATTCAGAAGCCGGTCGAGTATTCTGTCGCGCATCCCGGTGAGACGCTGATTCTCCTCATCGGTCACAAGGTCAGCGGCGCGGGCAAACCCGACCGCGCCTGGTATGTTCTCCAAACCAGCCCGAAGGTCGAACTCCTGGAATCCTCCATCCATCCACTTGGCGATGGGAGTCTTCTTCCGTACGTACAGGCCTCCAATGCCCTTAGGGCCATGTATCGTATGGGCGGAAACGGACATGAGATCAACCGGCACATCACTCACGTCTATCGACACCCTTGTGAAGGTATGGGTCGCATCGGTGTGAAAGAGGACACCCTTCTTCCTGCACACACGGCCGATTGCCGCAATGTCCTGAATTGTGCCGATTTCCTGGTTTGCGTGCTGGATTGAGACGAGAAAGGTCTCTCTGTCAATGGCTTTCTCCAGTGCCTCAAGATCGACCACTCCCTCACCGTCCACCGGTAGATAGGTAACACGAAAGCCCTGCCGTTCAAGCGCCTGGGCGCTGTGCAGTACCGGAAAGTCCTCTATCTTCGACACGATGATGTGCTTTCCCTTCTTCTCGCCCAGGGCGAGCGCAACGCCTTTCAGGGCCATATTGCTTGACTCGGTATCGCCGGAAGTGAACACAAACTCCTCGGGCGACGCTCCGAGGCGCGCGGCCAGGCTGGCACGGGCGACATCAAGCGCCTCTTTCGACTCAATACCCAGCGAGTAACCGAATTCTGAGGTGGCAACCGCATACGCCTCGAGGAAGTAAGGAGTCATCGCCTCCAGTACGCGCTCATCGAGTCGCGTCGCCGCACCGTTGTCCAGGTAGGTATAAGTCTGCATGGAATTCTCCCGATACGGGTGCTAGATGAACAGGGTGATGCTCGACTCGCGAGCCTCTTTGATATACGACCCCACCGCGCAGTAGTCGTTGATCAGATCATCGCGCAGGTCTTCCCGACTGATGCCCATAATCTCCATCGTCATATCACAAGCCATCAGTTTGCCTCCCAACTCGACGAAGTCCTCCAAGAGTCTCTCCAGGGATACAACGTTCGCCTTCTTCATGCGTCTCTTCACCATCCACTTCCCCAGCCCCAGGAAATGCATCTTCGAGAGTGGGCCAGCCTCGAGCTGCCCCTTCTTGAGGCGTTGCAGACCCCAGAACGTGAAGAACATGGACGCCTCCATGCCCATGGAAAGTGCGCCTGTTGCGACAATGAGCGCACTGTACAGTTTGTCGAAATCTCCACTTTGGACGATTATGGTAGCCTTGTCGGCCATGTTTTCCCTCTCTTACTTCCTGATTCGGATAGTCCAACGCTCACCATCCTCGACAACGTCGAGGATTTCGAGGCCCATCGCCTCAGCTGCCATCGGTATTTCTCTCTTGGAGGAAGGATGAGTTCCCGTCACCTCCACTACATCTCCGGGTGACGCCTTTCTGAGTGCCTTCCGTGTTTCAACAAGAGGAACCGGACAGTTCTGTCCGACGCAGTCGATACTGATATCTCCCATTTCTGTTACCTCCCACCGCATCAATCATCCATGCGCCATGATTGTGCAGCATCGCATCGCGACTCAATCCGAAATCTGGAAATGACATTCACGTGTGCCGGTATGAAGAGGAACCCACACGAACCGATCCGGTGAGGGGCTACATGCGCGGGTATACACCTGGAGCGTGGAAATCGAGCCGCACACATATTCCACAAGACCGCGTAGAAGATCAGCCCAATCGCGTTACCGGACCGGAGATGCCCACCTTCTTGAAGACATGTTCGTCAACCACATAGCGATGCGTGCGTGCCTCATCGAGGAACTTATCCTCACTCTCACGCATCACCTGAGCTTCCCCCGAATTCCGCCACTCCATGTAGTCCTCGTACGCATCCATATCCTCGAACCACATCTCCACGATACCATCCGCATCGTCTTCGAATCCCGGACTCGTGATGGGATGGTTCTGAGTGTAGTGGAGCACGCCGGGGATATGCTCCACTGCCAGCGGGCCATGCTTATCAAGCCAGTAGGACAGGAACTGCTTGTTGCTGATACCCTTCTTCCTGTATACCAGAGCGATGACCTTAATCATCCCGTGCCGATCCTCCTCTGCCGTTGCGAGCGGCCAGACACCATTGTAGCCCACTCCCACCTTACAATGGCAAGGACCGCCCCCGCACAGATCTTCATGCTACAGTGATAGGGTCGGACAGCGCAACGTCGGCGAAGAGCGCAAGAGGCACGAAATGACTGAGAAACTGAGGGTGTTGTTCCTGTGTACCGGCAACTCATGCCGGAGCCAGATGGCCGAAGGATGGTCCCGTCACCTGAAAGGTGACCTCATCGAACCCTTTTCTGCCGGGGTAGAGGTCAAGCCGGTTGACCCTATGGCAGTGAAGGTCATGGCGGAGGCCGGGGTAGATATTTCAAGTCAACAATCGAAGCATGTCAGTGCCGTTATGAAAGTGCGATTCGACTACGTAGTCACTGTGTGCTCACATGCACGCGAAACCTGTCCGTTCTTTCCGGGAAACGCACCCAGGGTGCATGTGGAATTCGACGACCCTCCGTTCGTCAGTGCGGATATCGAGGACGAGAGGGATAAGCTGGCTATCTATCGCAGGGTCAGGGACGAGATTCGTGATTTCGTCAGCGGGCTTCCGGCGGCGCTTACTCGAAGCTCCGCTGAGAACTGACCCATATTTCTGCCCATCAGTCGCTGACTCAGGTATCGACAGTAAGGATTTTCCGCCCTATCCTCCGTCTGGCAGGCTGGCCCCGGCATTCCAGTATCTGCCCGTTGTCTCGAACCGATACTCGTACACAACGAAGCGCCGCGTCTTCCTGAAGTCCTGAAACCGGTCCTCATCTTCTCTAAGCTCGGTGGCCTCCGCCGTACCGCGCCACTCAAGATACCTGCGAAGATGATCCTCGGTATCGAACCACATCTCCACAATACCATCGGCATCGTACGTCAGGCCGGGCCACTGAAGCGGATGATTCTGCACGTAGTTCCTGGCGAACGGGATCAGTCGCGCCACCAAGGGGCCATGCTTCTCGCGCCAGTAAGAATAGAACTCTCCGTCGCTGATACCCTTCTTCTTGTAGACAAGTGAGACGAGTTTGACCATGAGACCCCCTTCTGCAGGTGCTGTGGATGAACTATGTACAGGCCATTGTACCGCTTCCACGTTAACGAATCAGCCCGCACACGCGCGCTCAGAGAATCCAGCGTCTGCGCACATTCATCAGACTAAGCATGAAAAGCACCACGCAGTAAATGCTGAGTATCGCCAGGTTGAGCGGAAGCGAGAGCACACTGGTTCCGTCAAATGCGCCATGGAGCACGTCCACCCCATAGGTCACGGGCAACGCGTATGCCAAAGGCTGCAGGAAGGTCGGCAGCATCGCAATGGGAAAGAACAGGCCACAGAGGAAGATCATCGGAAACCGCACGAAGTTCGAGAACGTCTGCGCCTCGAAGACCTCGCTCACCGATACGGCAATGAACAAGCCGAGAAAGGTCGAAGCCATTGCAATTAGAAGCACTGTAGGGAAGAGTATCCCCCAGTTCGTCGCCGCAATGTCCGTAATGAAGCTTGCCAGGAGTATTGGAACGAAAGCGTTGATCACCCCGAACAGGATCGCGCCCGATGTCTTCGCCAGCATCAGCAACTCAAGCGGAATCGGGGCCAGCAGCAGGCGCTCAAACGAACGCCCCTTCTTTTCGAACGTAACCGTCACCGCGAGTACGGATGTGGTACCGAAAAGGATGGCAAGGGCTACCACTCCCGGCAGCAAAGACAGTACATTGTCCAGTCCGCCACCCGAGCGCACGAAAAACATTCCAGTCCACGCCAGGGGAAACACGATACCCCAGCTGATGTTGGGCGGCTTCAGATAGTACGAACGGATGTCCTTCACGAGGATGTTCCAGAAGGGAATACAGTACCTCATCCGGCGACGCCTCCACCACTCATTCTCTCCCTCTCTCTCTTCATCTCCTGAACAGCGAGGCCCGTCACGCTGACAAACACGTCTTCGAGCGAAGGGCGCACCTGTCTCGCTTCCGTCACCTCGAGCCCGGCACTCTCAAGAAAGACCACGACTGCCCCCGCGCGGATCGGTCGTGCTGATACCAGTCTCAGTTGCGCATCAGAAACCTTCTCAACCCTCAGATCAGGGAATTCACGGGAAACGAGGCCAACTACTTCGCTGCTGCCGCTATTGAGGGAGACTTCCACGATATGAAGTCCCTCAACCTGCCGCATAAGCTGGGTGACGGTATCCTCACGAACGATCCTCCCATCGACGATGAAGGCAACCCGGTTACACAGTCGCTCCGCCTCCTCGATGTAGTGCGTGGTCAGGAATATCGTGGTACCCGCCTGGTTCATCTCTGAGATAAGCTGACGAACCTGCCGTGCACTGGCGACATCGATCCCTGTTGTGGGCTCATCAAGAAACAATATCGGTGGGTGGTGCATGATGCCCGCTGCAATGGTCAGGCGGCGCTTCATGCCACGTGAATATGCCGCGAACTTGCGATCGGCCGCCCCTGCAAGATCAAAATCTGAAAGTAACTCTCGCGCTCTGGTCTCACGGGCTACCCGCCGCATGCCGTACAACGCGCCGCAGAAACAGAGATTCTGAAAGCCGGATAACTCCGGATACAGGTTGCTCTCATCGGGTACTACTCCCAACAGATGCTGGGCGCGTTTAGTATTGGAAGTACAGTTCAGCCCACCGATCCAAACCTCGCCACCATCCGATCTCGCCAGGCCGGTAAGAATATTGATGGTGGTAGTCTTACCAGCCCCATTGGGGCCGAGGAACCCGAACACCTCGCCGGATGACACCTCAAAGGAGACCCGATCTACTGCGGTGAGAGCGTCGTATCGCTTGACAAGATCGTGAACCCGGATCGCCACCTGGGTCTGTTCTGTGTGAGCAAATGCCGTGGAACTCCTCACGTCGTCATTGTACACGTGCAATACGTAGTTATGCAGCAATCCTCAGGTTGTCGGAGCTCTCATCATCAGTGCCACGAAGCCCGCACCGGAAACTATGCCGTGTTGAAGCCGTCGGGATTCCTCAGGCACGCTCCCCGGAGCCCAGAACAATCCTGAGGCAGCATCCTCGAGCCGGAAGCCAGCCGCGGCAGCCGCATTCACAACCTCTCCCGTTGTACTAAGGCGCGCATGAGAGTACACGGGATGTCCCTCACCAGCCTTGCGGATGTACTCACGTCCCCAACACCCGTCTGCAGGGATGTGACCAATCAGCAACGTGCCACCCGGGCGAAGCACACGGACACACTCCGCTAACACCCGAGAGACGTCCGCCACGAAGCAGAGAGTGGCCACCATCAGCACACCATCAAGAGAGCCATCCGCGCAGGGCAGGTCCTCAGCCACCCCAACCTGCGTCCGAATGCCACGACTGGAGGCGATGGCCAGCATCGAAGGAGAAGGATCCAAGCCCTGCGAGATGCCGAGATTGGACGCGAAACGGCCAGTGCCCACGCCGATCTCGAGCCAGCATCCACTAATCGAGGAAATGACCAGTTGAAGACATGCCAGTTCCTCAACAAGAACCCGTGCACCCTCGGGGGTGTCATACCAGCGATCGTAATCGCGCGCTACGGCTTCGAACGGTCCGCACTTCATTTCGCACCTGTCAGATGAATCCCTTCCAGTTACACAGGGGCAATCACGACGCAAGAGCAGTCAATTCATCTGAGAGATCTTCCGTCCGATAAAGCTGCTTGCGCACCCTGAGATCCATATAGATCAGCAGGTTTCCGATCAGGCTTAAGGGCAATGCCACCAGAGATGTCACCATGGCTTCCACAACCGGCAGGGCGCTAAACAGGAATCCAATGGCCGACTGGAGTACACCCAGTATGAGTCCAATCAACAGCAGCAATCCAAACGTGCGCCACCAGGCCCCAGAGACAAGGTGCCAGCTACGGCCCGCGGCCGAGAGGGGCCCTGCCTGCTGGAACATGGCGATGAGCGGGGCAAACATCAATCGCACCCCGAGATACACGGATACCAGAAGCAACGCCAGGAACACAGCCATCTGAGCCGGGCCAAACAGCGGCATGGGTTGCAGCAGAA